>JAZNBK010000016.1:0-32207 GCA_045587025.1 Eubacteriales bacterium | reverse complement strand
TATTTGTAGAAAGTTTGCTTTCTATCGAATATTATATAAACAAAGGAGCAATTATGACAACGAATAAGTTTATCAATCAATGGATTGATGAGATGTCCGCAATGACTCAGCCCGACAAAATTGTGTGGATCGACGGCACAGAAGTGCAGACCGAAGCGCTTCGCAAAGAGGCAGTCGAAAACGGAGAGCTTATCAAGCTTAACGAAGAAAAGCTTCCTAACTGCTATCTTCACAGAACGGCGGTTAACGACGTAGCGAGAGTAGAAAACAGAACATTTATCTGTACGTCCAAAAAGGAAGACGCAGGAAACATAAATAACTGGATGGCGCCCTCTGAATGTTATGCTAAGCTTTCTAAGCTTTATAAGGGCTCTATGAAGGGAAGAACGATGTACGTTATTCCTTATTCTATGGGACAGGTCGGTTCTGATTTTGCTAAGTACGGCATTGAGCTTACCGACTCTATCTACGTAGTACTCAATATGATTATTATGACTCGCGTAGGCACTTCCGTTCTGGATATGATAGGCGAGAGCGATAATTTCATAAAGGGACTCCACGCAAGAGCAGATATTGATGAGGAAAACCGTTATATCTGTCATTTCCCCGAGGACAATACCATTTGGTCCGTTAACTCGGGATATGGCGGAAACGTTTTGCTCGGCAAAAAGTGCTTTGCTCTCAGAATTGCTTCCTACCTTGGTAGAAAAGAGGGCTGGATGGCAGAGCATATGCTTATTCTCGGCGTCGAATTTCCGAACGGAGATATCAAGTATATTTCAGCTGCATTCCCGTCCGCTTGCGGAAAGACCAACCTCGCGATGCTTATTCCGCCCGAATATTACAGAAAGAAGGGCTATAAGGTTTGGTGCGTAGGCGACGATATCGCTTGGCTCAGAGTAGGTAAGGACGGACGTCTTTGGGCAGTTAACCCCGAAAATGGATTCTTTGGTGTTGCCCCCGGCACAAACGAACATTCCAATCCTAACGCTTTGCATACAACAGTTAAGGATACTATCTTTACAAACGTAGCTCTTAACACAGACGATAACACTGTTTGGTGGGAAGGACTTGATAATAATCCTCCTAAAAATTGCATTGACTGGAAGGGAAATGCTTGGGATTATGCGAAGTACGATAAGAAGGATAAATCCACCTGCGCAGCTCACCCCAACTCAAGATTTACAGCAATGGCAGAGAACTGCCCTTGTATATCCGATAAGTTTAACGATCCCGCTGGCGTTCCGATTACCGCTATCGTATTCGGCGGTCGTCGCGCAAAGACAGCTCCCTTGGTATATCAGTCTACAAGCTGGCAGAACGGTACCTTTGTCGGTTCAATTATGGCGTCCGAGACGACAGCAGCTGCTGCAGGCGCAGTAGGTGTTGTAAGACGCGATCCTATGGCTATGCGTCCCTTCGTTGGCTACGATATGGGTGACTATTGGGCTCATTGGTTGGAAATGGGTAAAATTATTCCTAATCCTCCGAAGATATTCAACGTTAACTGGTTCAGAACCGACGATGAAGGACATTTCATCTGGCCCGGATTTGGCGACAATATGCGTGTTCTTAACTGGATTCTCGCTCGTTGCGAAGGAAAGCTTGACGCAAGGGTTACACCGATCGGTTACGTTCCTTACGTTAAGGACCTTGAGCTTGACGGACTTGATATTGATGAAAAAACTATCGAAGGACTTCTCGAGGTTGATAAAGAGCTTTGGAAGGAAGACGCAAAGGGAATCAGAGAATTCTATGATAGCGTAGGAAGTCGTGTTCCGAAGGAGCTTTACGACGAGTTGGAAGCACTCGAAAACAGACTTAAATAATTTCAAATGTAAATAGCGATCCCCCGTTATGATAAAATCAGAGCGGGGGATTATCTTATAGAAAGTCGATGCGCTTTAACTATACAAAAATCGGACAAGAAGAACCTTGTCCGATTTCGTTTATGTAAAATATTGTAAATTATTCGAGGCACTCGTCTATCTTTATATCCTTGCCTGTGCGAATTGACTGAACTGCCATGTCGCCAACAGCAAGTGAAAGATATCCTGCATAGCTGTTTGCAAGTCTTCCGAGAGTGTCAGGATCGTCTGAAAGACCAAAGAGCTTTTCAAGCATAAGTCCGTCTGAACCGCCGTGTGAGTCGTTCGGATCCCACGAAGCTGTTTCAATAACGGTCTCCTTGTCCTCAAGGTCAATTATCTTGATTTCGAGAGGTGCTCCAGCGCGAGGACCGGAGGTGTACTGTTCATATTCAAGACGGCCCTTCGTGCCCATCAAGGACATACGGAAACCTTCATCAGGGCTATAAGCTACGAGATCATAGTTCATCGTTGCGCCATCTTCAAACAAAACGTTAAGAGCCATGCGGTCGAATATGTTTATATCCTCTGCAAATAAGCAGCCGTCACGGTGATATCCTGAAAATTCTTCCAAATCGAGATAATACTTCTTATTGAAGGGATCCTTAGTAACGTCGAAATAGAGAGGACACTCGCTTGCATGCTCACAGGTGTGGCAGCACTCGCCTCTGTAAGGACCGTTCTTACCGTAGAATTCAAGAGTTCCGCGAGCAAAAACAGAAACCGGCTTTTTGCCTGTGATCCAGTTAACACCGTCAAAGTGGTGAGTAGACTTATGTACCAAAAGACTTGTGGTATTGTCGATGTAACGGTGCCAACGGCGGAAATAGTCTGCGCCGTGTCTACGGTTAAGCAGCCATGTGAAATCAATATGAGTAATATCACCGATTACGCCGTCAACAAGCAACTGTTTAATATCGCTGAGCGGCTTTTGGAAGCGAAGATTAAAAATAACGTTTACAGTGTGGCCTGTGCGTTTTTCAGCTTCCATAATTTCCAATGCCTTTTTACGAGTGTTCGTGAGGGGCTTTTCGGTAATAACGTCATATCCCTTTTCGAGCGCGTTAATTACGTATTCGTGATGATTGGAGTCCATCGTCGTAACTATTACGTAGTCGGGATGAACGGTATCGAGCATTGTGTCAAAATCGTCAAAAACAGGAATGTTGCCATACTCAGAGCTGCACAACTCTGCGCGTTCCCTTACCTGGTCGCAAACACCGCAGAATTCGACATAATCTTTGTATTTTTCGCTTGTGAGAGGTTTGACGTAAGCACGAGTACCTCTACTACCTGTGCCAATAAGGACAACTTTTTTCTTACTCATAATAATTCTCCTTGTTATTTATAATTTGAATTAGAAATTGAAATTTATAACTTCCTTTGCGGAGTCAGCATCTGCATAAAGAATGAAGTTGGGATGTTCTTTCAAAAGGGTAGAAGGAACGTTAGGAGTTGTCTCTTCGGTCTTCAAGGTCTTTGCAATTGCATCTGCCTTAACAGCGTAAGGAACGCAAGAAACGATTTCCTCGCACTGCATGATCTGGTATGTAGTCATAGAAACGGCCTGCTTCGGAACGTCGTCAATTGTAGCGAACCAGCCCTCTCCCATCTGCTGACCTTTGCACTTTTCGTCGAGGTTAACTACGATATACGCTTCCTTTGTATTGAAGTCAGCGGGCGGGTCATTAAATGCGATATGAGTGTTTTCACCGATACCGATCAAGCCGATATCAATAACGTCCTCGCGCAGCTTCTTTGTGAGCGCTGCAATGCCCTCGGGAGTTCCGTCAACATAGTTTACAGAACGAAGCTTGCAAGGAAGCTTATCTACGAAACGCTCCTGCAAATATTTGCGGAAACTTGCCATATGAGTGATGGGCAAACCAACGTACTCATCAAGGTGGAACATATCAACTGCGCTCCAATTTACGTTTTCACGGGTGAGTGCGTCAAGAGTATCAAACTGAGATGCTCCTGTAGAAAGCACCAAGCGTGCGTGTCCCTTTTCTGCAATAAGGGAGTTCAAGCGCTGAGCCACGTATTTTGCAGCGCTTGCGCCCAAGTCTTTGCTTGTTTTACAAATTCTTACTTCCATGAAAAATTTCCTCCATATTAAATGAAAAATAATTAGACGACAAAAAATGTATTGTCTTGATATCCTCTTTATCTTCGCTTTTGCGAAGCGAAAAAGGACAAAATCTATCGAATAAATTATACTAAAATTAACCTTAAAAGTCAATAGTTAAAAACAAAAAAATCAAGAAAAATAGCAGAAAAAAGCAATTATTTTTATTATAAAGAGTAGCCGACGATTTTTCGGGGGCAATATATGGCTCATTTTAAAAAATGAAGCTGCAAATTGTTGACATACCGTCCTGTTTATAGTATAATATTTCAGTGATATCATATTACGAGGGAAGTGTAAAGAATGACAAAAATAGATGTTTTTTCAGGATTTTTAGGCGCAGGAAAGACGACCTTAATAAAAAAACTGCTAAAGGAAGCGTATAATGCCGAAAAGGTAGTTTTAATTGAAAACGAATTTGGAGAAATTGGAATTGACGGCGCATTCCTGAAGGATGCGGGAATAGAGATTACCGAGATGAATTCGGGATGTATTTGCTGTAGTCTTGTCGGAGATTTCAGCGAGGCGCTTAAAAAGGTTTTGGATGAATTCCACCCCCAGAGGATTCTTATAGAGCCGTCAGGCGTCGGAAAATTAAGTGACGTAGTAAAGGCAATTGAAAATATTGGTTCGGACGAAATTGTCTTGAACGCTCGTGCGACTGTCGTTGATGTTAATAAGTGCAAAATGTATATGAAAAACTTCGGTGAGTTTTTCAATGACCAGATATCAAATGCAAGCTCAATTATTCTGAGTCATTCGGAAAACGTATCGAGTGAAAAAATCGAAAGCTGTATCGGCTTGCTCCGCGAGCATAACGCAGATGCTAAAATAATTACTACCGCTTGGGACGAAATAGACGGAAAAACGATATTATCCGCAATGGAAAACGGAAAGAGCATATCGGAAGAGTTGAGTGAGCTTGAAAGAGAGCTTCACGAGCATCACCATCATCACGGCGAGGGATGCGATTGTCACGAGCATCACCACCACGCTGAAGACGTATTCACAAGCTGGGGCTGTGAAACAAGCAAAAAATTCTCGGCAGAACAAATTAAAGCTATCCTTGACGCACTTTCTTCAAACGAATACGGTGTAGTTTTAAGAGCGAAAGGAATTCTTCCTCAAGAAAACGGCGAGTGGATATACTTCGACTATATTCCGAACGAAACGGATATAAGAACAGGAAGACCCGAGGTTATCGGAAGAGTTTGCGTAATCGGTTCTAAAATTGACGAGAAGAAAATCGCAGAATTATTTAATGTTTAAAGAGGGATAAAATGGAAACACCTGTATATCTTTTTACGGGATTTCTTGAAGCGGGAAAAACGAGATTGATTCAAGAAACCTTGTCGGATAAAACGTTCAATTCGGGAGAAAATACTTTAATCATTCTTTGCGAAGAGGGAATAGAGGAAATTGATCCCTTTGCTTGCAGTAATGACGGGAAAAATTTGTTTATTGAAACTATCAGCAGAAAGGAACAGATAAATCCCGATAAGCTTTCAGCCCTTCAAAGAAAGACGAATGCAAAACGCATTATGGTCGAATATAACGGGATGTGGAAGATTGACGATTTTTATAACGCAATGCCAAACGGTTGGGTTGTATATCAGGAGATTATGCTCGCAGACGCTACTACCTTCATGAACTACAACTCGAATATGCGCGCGCTTGTGGTAGACAAGCTTCAGGGCTGCGAAATGGTTATATTTAACCGTTTCTCCGACTCCTATGAAAAGCTCGACTATCATAAAATCGCAAGAGCCGTCAGTCGTAACGTCAATATAGCTTACGAATATCCGGACGGAAGAATTGAGTTTGATGATATAGAAGATCCCCTTCCATTCGACATAAGCGCAAAGCAAATCGAGATAAAGGATGAGGATTACGCTATATTTTATCGTGATATGGTCGAGGATTTCAAAAAATATGACGGGAAAACCGTTATTTTCAAAGGAATTATCGCAAAAGACGAGAGATTGGAAAAAAATGCTTTCGTAATAGGAAGACACGTTATGGTCTGCTGCGCGGACGATATTTCCTATCGCGGAATGGTTGCGTTAAGCAAGGACTCTTCAAAATACAAGACGAGAGATTGGGCGACCGTAACGGCAAAAATAATGATAAAAAAGCACGCACTATACGGTTCGGAAGGTCCTGTTCTTGACGTTATAAGCATCGAAAAGGCAGAGCCCCCCGCGCAAGAGGTGGCGACCTTTTAAATCGTTAAAATAAAAGAGAGAGTAACGCAGAAGCGAAGTGATATGCACCTCCAAAAGTGTCTAACTTTTGGGGTGCATATCATTTTGGGTTCACTTCAGAAGCTCTCTCTTTTTTTGTTTTATATAATTTTGTATATTAGCGTAGGACGTTCGATTTCCTCGGCAGATAGCACAAGCGAAGAAATATAGAGGTCCTTGATTTTTTCTACGTCCGATAATTTGTTAGTATATATAAAGGCAATTTCTTCTCCTGCCTTGATATAATCTCCTGTTTTGTGTAAAATTTCCAATCCGGCGCTTAGATCTATTATATCATCCTTGCTTTCTCTGCCTGCGCCCGTCATGCAGGCGCAAACACCGATTTTCTGAGTATCCATACTCTTGATATAACCGCTTTCTGTCGCCAATACGGGAAGCTTGTGTTTTGCTTTTGGCAGAAAGTCGTTTTCCTTGATTTTTTCGGCATCTGCTCCCTGAGCAATCACCCATTCCTTGAATTTGTTTAAAGCCGTGCCGTTTTCTATTGCCTCTATAACGAGCGCCTTCGCTCTGTCGATATCGTACCCACAGGACATTGATACCATTTTTGAGGAGAGCTCGATGCATATAGTTCTTATGTCATCGTTTCCGCCACCTGATAAAACCGATATTGCCTCATATACCTCGAGTGAATTTCCGACAAATCTTCCGAGAGGAACGTCCATATTAGATAGCATTGCAGCGACGTTTCTGCCCATTTTCTTACCAATCGAAATCATAATCTCGGCGAGCTTTTCTGCATCTTTTTCGCATGTCATAAAAGCCCCGCTGCCTACCTTTACGTCGAGAAGTATAGAATGAGAGCCGGAGGCGAGCTTTTTGCTCATAATACTCGAGGCAATTAAGGGCATACTGTCGACAGTCGCCGTCACGTCTCGAAGAGCATATAGCTTTTTGTCCGCAGGCGCAAGATTTGCGGTCTGACCGATAACGGCAAGCCCTATTTTATCTACCTGTGAAAGAAAATCAGCCATTTCAAGAGAGGTTTTAAATCCCGAGATTGACTCAAGCTTGTCGATAGTACCGCCCGTATGACCGAGCCCCCGTCCCGACATTTTTGCTACCTTTCCGCCCAAAGCGGCGACGATAGGCGCGATAATCAGCGTAGTTTTATCTCCCACGCCACCTGTGCTATGCTTGTCGACCGAAATGTCGCCGAATAAGGAAAGGTCGAGCTTTTCACCCGAATTGAGCATACTCTCGGTTAAATAGACCGTTTCGTCGTCGTCCATTCCGTTAAAGCATATTGCCATCATTAAAGCCGACGCCTGATAGTCGGGGATAGAATTGTCCATATAACCGTTTATGAAAAATTCAATTTCCTCTTTGGAAAGAGAAAGCTTGTTTTTCTTTTTTGTAATAATATCATACATTCTCATAAGGCAACCTCATATGTGTTATAAAAGGGAAAGTCCTGTGGTGTGATAGGGAATACCAAAAATTTTAGCAATAGTGCTTGAAACGCAGGAGAGCGATTTTAGCGTGCCGCAATTTTTTGGTTGTATATTTTTACCGTATATAATTAACGGGACGTATTCTCTCGTGTGGTCTGTGCTTATATCCGACGGATCGCATCCGTGATCTGCGGTAATTATAAGAGTATCATCGTCTCTGAGGTTATTAATAAGCTTCGGTAGCCAAATATCGAACTCAGCGAGCGCCTTGGCGTATCCGTCAACGTCGTTTCTATGACCGTAAATCATATCAAAATCTACCAAATTGATAAAAGCAAGCCCCTCAAAATCTCTTTTTGACAATTCAAGAGAAAGCTCCATTCCTTCTGTATTGCCGTGCGAAGCAATTGCTTCGGTGATGCCTTTTCCTGAAAAGATATCAAAGATTTTTCCGACGCTTATGACATCGTATCCGTTTTTAGCTAAGCAATCCAAAACCGTTTCCTTCGGCGGTTCTAGCGAGAAATCTTTTCTGTTCGCCGTGCGGACAAATTCATTGTTTTTAGTAATGAAGGGACGAGCGATTATTCTTCCTACCGCGTGCTCTCCGCTCATAATACTTCGAGCAGAGCGACAATATTCGTATAGCTCTTCGAGTGGGACGATGTCTTCATGCGCTGCTATCTGCAAAACACTATCTGCCGAGGTATAAACTATTAAATCTCCTGTTTCTATATGCTCTTTGCCGTATTTTTTTATTACCTCTGTGCCCGAATACGGCAGGTTGCAAAGGATGCCTCTGCCTGTCGCCGCCTTCAATTTTTCGATAATTTCCGATGGAAAGCCGTTTTTGTACGTTGGTAGGGGTTTTGGAGAAATAACGCCTGCTATCTCCCAATGTCCTATCGTGGTATCCTTTCCGTTAGAAATTTCTTCTAACCTTGCGATTATACCCTTAAAGTTATCTGTCTTGTTTAAAAAGGATACGCCGTCGATATTTCCCAACCCCAAACTGCATAAATTAGGCGCAGAAAAATATTTCGACTTTGAAATGGCAAAAAGGGTATTAACGTCTATATCCCCGAACTTTTCGGAATCGGGGAGCGCGCCAATGCCCAAGCTGTCTAACACTATCAAAAAAATTCTTTTCATTATTTTTCCTCAAATGAAATTGCCGTTTCCAATGCTATTTTCATCATATCAGTAAATTTGGTTTGTCTTTCTTCTGCCGTGGTTGCTTCCTGCGTGATAATATTATCCGATACGGTACAAATAGCGAGTGCGTTTTTCTTGGCTCTCGCTGCGTTTGCATATAAGCCCGCCGCTTCCATTTCTATTGCCAGAATGCCCATTTTTGCTCGGTTTATATTGACGTCATTATCCTCGTCATAGAAAACGTCTGACGAGAACAAATTTCCGACGTGATATCTTACCCCCAAGGTTTCGCATTGCTTTATCGCTTCATTCATTAAATCGTAGCTTGCAATAGCCGAAAAATCACCTGGAAAATTAAAATGCTTCAGGTAATTAGAATTAGTAGAAGCTCCCATGCCGATTATTATATCTCCTATCTTTATATCGGCGCTTATAGCCCCCGCAGAGCCGACACGTATAATATTGTCTACGCCGAAAAAGTTAAAAAGCTCGTAGGAATAAATCGCTATTGAAGGAATACCCATACCGCTCGCCATAACGGAAACTCTTTTTCCCTTGTAATAGCCGGTATATCCCTGAACTCCTCTTACGTTGTTGACAAGCTTTGCGTCGGTAAGGAAATTTTCTGCAATAAATTGAGAGCGTAACGGATCTCCGGGCATAAGTACGGTTTTTGCGAAATCGCCCAAATCGGCGTTTATGTGAGGAGTGTGGTTTTTGTTTGACATCAGTATATCCCCCTTTAACTTTTTTATGCCTTCAAAGGCATTATTTACTTAATTATTACGAAAAATGCGTTAGTAATAAAATTAATCGAGACCAAGCGCCTGCGGATCTATCGTCGGTATTTCCATCATCACTCTCGGCTTTCTTTTTAAAAGGTCGTAGGTGAATTTGCGACAGGTAGAGCTCGCTTCCACCTTGCCTCTTTTTTTGCAGATCAAAACATCTTCATCTTCTGTAAATTCTGCATATTCACAATAAGCGCAGCAGTTTTCCGTGTCGATTTTTTTCTTCTTGAATTTTAACATGGCAACTCCAATATCTAAAATAATTTACATAAATATTTTAACAGGAAAAAAGCGATAAGTCAATAGCAAAATCAAGGATGCGAGAGCCATAGAAAGACCGCTCTGAAGTAATTTCGCGCAATAGTATCGTCCTTTTGATATAGGTATGTCTTGATAAAAAATCTCTCCTTGTAAATGTACCGACATACCGGAAAATGAAATTGCTCCCGCCGTCAGAACGAAGGATAAATTTTTGTCGGGGAGCATATTGCATGCGAGCGAGGCGTTACTTACCTCGAGAAAGGACGCAATAACTGCATTGACTAATGGGTGGGGAATTAATATAGCTACATAACCGCATATTATAGAGAAAAACATAACTAAAGCGCAAATATAGAGCATATTAAGAGAAGATTTTTTAATTGATTCTATAATTGAGTATTCGCTATCCTGCGAGATAGGTGAAGTGTCCTTTTCGCTGATCTTCTGTCCACGTGACGATATAATACCGTATAAAACGGCGGAGATAATTTGTATCGTATATAAAAGCACACCTTCAAGCGCGCTTCCTCTTATAGAAATCCCAATTCCAGCGATTACAAAAGCAGGGCCTGTGTTGTTGCAGAAGCAAATTAATCTTTGACACTCGTTTTTGTCAATTTTTGAGTTTCTGTATAAATCGCACGCATATTTTATCCCAAGCGGAAATCCGCACAATGCGCCTGTCAGAAAAGCGCCTAAACCGTTCTGCCTGATTTTAAATGTCCTTTCAAATAGTTTTTGTATTTGGCGTGGTATCTTTTCAAATATACCGCTATACAATAGCATATCCGAAAAAATCATGAACGGAAGAAGAGAAGGAATGATTGAGCGCACGCACAGATTAAGACCATAGCTCGCAAATGAAAGCATTTTTTCCAAATGTAAAAAAGAAAAAACAATCAAAAGCGAAGAAAAGAGCATGAGCGCATAACGGTATTTTAAATCACTTTTTTTCTCGGTCATTTTATATAGCCGCCTTTCATATTATATAGAGTACCTATTTATTTTTACTGTCAATGAGGTGTAAAATATGAAAGAAAAAAAGGCGAAGCCGACAAAAAGTCGGGGATTATTTGCAAAAATATCCAAATTTACCGACCTGTCCATTACCTCACACGGCGCTTGCAGAATTGAAATTTCAGAAGAAAAGAACGGCTATAAGGCGATTTTCATTTACAACGTCAAAAAAATAGAGAAATATACCGATACGCTTATAGTACTTCTTGCCCATAGCGAAAGAATAATTTTCGAGGGCAGGTCGCTTGAGTGCATAACGTATGCAAGCGACGCTATGGAGATAAGCGGAGTAATAACGTCTATTGGATTTGATTTGAAGGGGAATGGCAGGAATGTATAGATTTCTTCGTTATTTGATAGGATACAGAAAAATAGAATTTAAAAAAGCGGACGTTGAGCTTGTCTATAATTTTTTATATGAATACAGGATAACAAGCTGGGGGTATAGCGAGGAAAAAGATGAAATATGCTCCTTGTATATAGCAAATACCGATTATAATTATTTTATCGAATTTCAAAAAAAGCTCAATGCAACAAATAGTATAAGCTCTGTAATGGGCTTGCCCCGAATATTTGAAAAATATAAGAAAAGAGTAGGCATATGGATAGGGATTTTTTTATTTATGCTTGTTATGATAGTTTCCTCGCTTTTCGTCTGGGACGTCAGAGTTTTTGGAGCATATCAGCTTAACGAGGCGGAAATAATAGAAAATCTGAAAAACGAAGGGCTTCATATAGGCACCTTTATTCCAAAAATAAAAAGCACGGAAATTTGCAATAACTACATAATGAAATACGATGATGTCGCCTGGATGAGTATAAATAAACGGGGAAACGTAGTAAACGTTGAAATAATAGAAGCAGTGACGAATGAAAATGAAAGCGAAGAAACGAAAGGGAAATATGCAAATCTCGTGGCAAGCGAGGATGCTGTAATTGAAGAAATAACCGTCTCAAGAGGTATGGTAAATACAAAGGTCGGTAAAACCGTAAAAAAAGGCGAGCTTCTTATAAGTGGAATTTACGAGTCGCCCAGAAGATACAGCTTTGTATATGCGAAAGGAGAGGTTTTCGGCAGAGTAAACAGGGAAATTATCGTAGAAATACCGTTTGAGCAGGAGGTAAAAACATATAAAGAATCAAAAATATCGCAGATTTCGGTAAATTTTTTCGGTTTTACAATAAATATTTTCAGATATAGTGGAAAAATGCCTAACAAATATGATACAATATATAAAAGGGAGCAAGTTGTAATTTTTAATAAAGTCAAATTGCCAATTTATATTACCTCAAAAAGATATTGTGAGTATCATGACGAGCTTGTACATCTATCGGAATCGGAGGCGGTGAAGCTCGCGTTTTCACGATTGAAGGCAGAGCTGGCGTCAGCAACTATCGATTGCGCGCTCGCTTCAAAGAGCATAAGCGGCTCTTTTACCGAAACATCTTATATTTTAAAATGCAATGCGGAATGTGTAAAAAATATTGCAACGCCTCTTGAATTTGAGGCGAATTAACAGGAAGGGAAACATATGTCTGAAAAAATTGTTTATACCTCATCTAATGCAGAAACGTCGTCGATATTCGGTCCGTTTGATTTAAACGTTCGCAGAATAGAGGACAAATTTAACGTTAAAATTTCAAATCATAGCGTAGGCGCAGATATGGGAGACGCTATAACGGTAAGCGGAGACGAAGTGGGGGTTAACAAGGCGGTTTCCGTAATTGAATATTTAAAGAAAATGACTATAGCAGGCGATACTATTGCCGAGCAGAGCATTGATTACGTTATAGATATGGTAAATGACGGTATGAACGAGGATTTAAAGGATCTTGAAGCGAACGTAATCTGCATTACGAGCCGAGGAAAGCCGATTAAAGCAAAAACGGTAGGACAAAAAAACTATATAGAAGCGATAAGAAAAAATACCGTCACCTTCGGCGTAGGACCTGCGGGAACGGGAAAGACCTTTTTAGCAGTCGCAATGGCTGTGGAGGCATTAAAAAACAAGCAGATAAACAGAATAGTTCTGACAAGACCTGCGGTGGAAGCAGGGGAAAAGCTCGGCTTTCTTCCGGGAGATTTACAGAGCAAAATCGATCCCTATCTGAGACCGCTTTATGATGCTCTTTTTGAGATGCTCGGCCCTGAGAACTATTCTCGCCACGTGGAGAAAAACTCAATTGAGATAGCCCCTTTGGCTTATATGAGGGGAAGAACACTTGACGATTCCTTTATAATTTTAGATGAGGCGCAAAATACAACACCCGAGCAAATGAAGATGTTTTTAACCCGCCTCGGTTTTAATTCAAAGGTTGTCGTCACGGGAGATCCGACACAAACAGACCTTTTGTTTGGGAAGAAAAGCGGACTTGGCGTAGCTACGAGAATACTGCGGGGCATTGACGGTATTGCAGTGCATACCTTCACCGAGAGGGACGTAGTACGTCATAGAATAGTACGGCAGATTATTCAGGCATACGAAAAATACGACCAGGATAAAAAAGCGGGAGATTCTCAAAGAAAGACCTATAATCTTCATAAAAACAATTAAATTCAGAGGAAGTTAAAATGATAGTTGCATATAAAGAAAAAGGACATTCGCTTAAAATTCTTTTTTCAGGCGTAAATACTCAAGAAAATTGCGGATACAGATTGAAAAGAATTGTCAGAGATGCGATAGAAAAAACGCTTTTCTATGAGAGATTTTGGAGAGATACAGAGGTTTCCGTAACCTTTTGCGATAACAGCTATATTCACAAAATAAATAAAAAGCACAGGAATATAGACAAGCCGACGGACGTGCTTTCCTTTCCTATGTTTGAAAAGGACGAGCTGACCGAAGCCGACGGACACGCTATCGCCTTGGGTGATATTATAATATCGCTTGAGAGGGCGAAAGAGCAGGCAAAGGAGATTGGCAATACCTTTGAACAAGAGGTGGCGTTTCTGACCGTCCATTCAACGTTACATTTACTCGGCTATGACCACGAAGATCCAGACGACGAGAAAGTAATGTGCGAAAGGCAGAGAAAAATAGTAGCAGAATTGGAATTGTATTAAAGGAAAAGAGAACAGATATGAAAAAAACAGCATTCATTGCCATTGTAGGAAGACCAAACGTAGGTAAATCAACCCTTTTGAACGCTATTATAGGCGAAAAGGTCGCAATAGTTTCAAAGAAACCTCAAACAACGAGAAACAGAATTACGGGAATACATACGATAGACGAAAAGCAATTCGTTTTTTTGGACACTCCCGGTATGCACAAGCCGAGAACGAAGCTCGGGGACTTTATGGTAAAGACAGCGGGAGATACCTTAGGTGAAGCAGACGCGGCTATCTTGGTAGTAGAGCCGCGCGGAGCTGTCGGAGATATCGAGAGCAATATAATTAACCAAATAAAAGCGAAACAGATAGGCGCTATTCTGGTAATAAATAAAATAGATTCGGTAAACGCCGAGAATGTGGCAAAAACTATTCAGGCATATTCCGAAGCGCACGACTTTGATGCGGTTGTGCCGATATCCGCAAAGCATAAAAAGGGAGTAGATATAGTTTTAAAGGAATGTGAAGGATATCTTAGCGAGAGCAACTGGTTTTTCCCCGATGATATAGTAACCGACCAGCCGGAACGTCAAATAGCTGCCGAAATTATAAGAGAAAAGCTTTTGAGAGTTTTGGAGGACGAAATTCCTCACGGAACGGCGGTCGTTATAGAAGAATTTTCAGAGAGCTCAAAGATGATAAGAATAAGGGCAGAAATCTTTTGCGAACGCGCGTCCCATAAGGGAATAATAATTGGCAAAAACGGCGCTACGTTAAAGCAAATTGGCACGTACGCAAGAGAGGATATGGAGATTTTCTTTGATACCAAGGTCTTTCTTGATCTTTGGGTGAAGGTAAAGGAGAACTGGAGAGACAGTTCCTCTACCATTTCGAATTTTGGATATCATAACGAATAAACGGGAGATAACAAATGCTTCTTAATGTAAAGGGCGTTGTAATTAAGTCGGTCGATATTTCAGATAACGACAAGCTGATAACGCTATACACTGAGGAAAAGGGAATAATAACTGCCGTTGCAAACGGCAGCAAGGCGATAAAAAGCAGATATATGGCTGCAACCCAGCTTTTTTGTTACAGTAATTACGTTCTATATAAAAAGTCCGATTACTTTTGGGTGCGTGAGGTAGATCTTATAGAGAGCTTTTTCGATATTCGTCTTAAAATAGAAAGGACGGCGCTCGCTACGTATATTTGCGATATAATAAATTACGTCGCCGTAGCAGAAATGCCGGATGTTCCTCTTTTAAGACTCACCCTTAACGCCTTGTATGCGATAAGCAAGGAAAAGCACTCTCTGCCTAAAATTAAATCCGCGTTTGAGTTAAGATGCGCTTCTGTTTTGGGCTTTTCGCCAAATATATACTCCTGCGATAAATGCAATAACAAGGTAGGAGATTTCTATCTTGACGTAATGAACGGCATAATTTTATGCAGTACGTGTAAGAACCAAAACAACAAAGCCGACGTTTATTCTCAATACGAAGCCGAGAAGCTGTCAACGATATGCTATGTAAGCGAAGTGGCGAGATTAGCGATGGAGTACGTTATAAATTGTCCTATTGAAAAATTTCTCTCATTTACTTTAGAGGATAATGATATGAAATGTTTTTCTATCGCATCAGAGGAGTATTTAATAAATCATATTGAACAAAGCTTTAAGTCGCTCGATTTTTATAAACAAATTATCGGTTAGGAGGAAATATGCTATATACGCAAAAAGCATTATCAATATTAGAATTTGATAAAATTACCGAAATGCTTGCCGATTGCGCAGCTACTGACGGCGCAAAGGCGCTCTCTCGCGCATTGTCTCCTACCGATGATTATAACGTTATCAAGAACCGTCAGGCAAGGACAAGCGACGCTAAAAAATTAATATCCTATAAGGGATATCCTTCTTTTTCTGCATCGGAAAGCGTTATCCCTTCTATAGAAAGAGCAGAAAAGGGCGCGTCTCTTTCTACGAGAGAGCTGCTTGATATTGCTGCGCTATTACGTTCTGCCAGAATGATTATAGATTACATCTCGATAAACAAAAGCTTTGATACGTCTCTTGACGATATTTTCGGGCGTATATTATCTGTAAAGCATTTAGAGGATAAAATAAGCAGAGTTATTGTGAGTGAGGACTATATAGCGGATGAGGCAAGCCCTGAATTGTCCGAAATTCGCAGAAAAATAAAGGCAGAAAACAACAAAATCAAGGATACGCTTCAAAACTTTATAAGCGGTCAGCGCTCGAAATATTTACAGGAAAACATTGTAACAATGCGTGATGGCAGGTACGTTATTCCTGTAAAAAACGAGTATAGAAACGAGATAAAGGGACTGCTTCACGACACGTCCTCGTCGGGCGCGACGGTGTTTATTGAGCCGATGGGAGTTGTTGAGGCGAATAACGAGCTAAGGGAGCTTGCAGGAAGAGAAGAACGTGAGATTGCGCGAATTATCTCTCTGCTTTCTTCTGAATGTGCAGAATATTCTGCGACGATAAAATCGAATTATTACAATATTACTCAGCTCGCCTTTTATTACGCAAGCGCAACTCTCGCTATGCAAATGAAGGCGGAAAGACCTAATATCACGCAAAGCTCGGTTATAAATTTGAAGCGAGCGAGACACCCGTTATTAGATAAAGAAAAGGTAGTTCCCATAAATATATCCGTCGGTGAGGAGTTCGATACCTTAATTATCACAGGACCAAATACGGGAGGAAAAACCGTAGCGCTAAAGACGGTCGCCTTATTTTCCTTTATGGTACAATCTGGACTTCAAATTCCTGCTGACGAGGATTCTGAGGTCGGTATATTCAGCGAGATTTTAATAGATATCGGGGACGAGCAGAGCATTGAACAGTCGCTCTCCACCTTTTCGTCTCATATGGTCAACATCGTCGATATAATTTCAATGATAACGCCGAAATCTCTTGCGATTTTCGATGAGCTTGGATCAGGCACTGATCCTATTGAAGGCGCTGCGCTTGCGGTTTCGATTTTAGAGGAAGTCAGAAAAAAAGGAGCGATAGCGTTAGCCACGACGCATTACGCAGAATTGAAGGCGTATGCTCTCGATACCGAAAGAGTTCAAAACGCCTCATGTGAATTTGATATAAACACACTGAAGCCCACCTTCCGTTTAATTATCGGTATGCCGGGTAAATCCAACGCCTTCGCTATATCCGAAAAGCTTGGCTTATCTCTCGATATAGTAAATGAGGCGAAAAGACGCGTTTCGATAGAGAACAGAAGGTTTGAAAGTGTTGTAGAGCAGCTTGAAGCGAGTCGGCTCGAAATGGATAAAAACAAAGAAGAAGCAATTGAACTCAGGCGTCAATTGGAGATTCTCAAAAATAAATCTGAGACGGAAATTCAGAAAAAGCAAGCCGAAACAGAAATAGAATTGAATAAAACAAAAGAAAAGGCAAGGCAGTTAATAGAGGGCGCAAGAGCGACAAGCGAATTTGTTTTCAGAGAGCTGGACGCAATAAGGAAAAAACAGGACAGCAAAAAATTCGCAGAGGAGCTTTCAAAGGCGAAGCAGGAGATAAGAAATCAGCTTCGTAACAGTTCCGATTTGTATTATGAGCTTGAGACGCCGAAGTTTGAAGAGGACGAGGATTATACCTTGCCAAGACCGTTAAAGGTAGGCGATATCGTGTATCTATTAGATTATAAGCAGGAAGGCGAGGTTCTTGAAGATCCCGACGGAAAGGGAGAGTTCAGAGTTAAAGCAGGGATTTTAAAAACAAAGGTCAACACGTCTCGCATTCGTCTGCTTGAAGGGCATCTCGCAAAAAAATCAAGCGAACAGACGGTGGCAAAATCAATAAAGAAACCGAGTATATCGAGCTTTAAGCAGGAAATTGATTTAAGAGGCAAAACGGGAGATGAAGCGTGGTACGAATTAGATAAATATTTAGACGACGCTATTTTGGCGGGGCTTCATTCTGTGAGAATTATTCACGGAAAGGGCACCGGCGCTCTGAGAAAAGCTCTGCAAGAGGAATTAAGGCGAGACCGCAGAGTAAAATCATACCGAAACGGAGAATTTGGCGAAGGCGACTTTGGCGTCACCGTCGCAGAGCTTAAATAAGTAACAAAAAAGGATAAGAGGTGGTACTCTTATCCTTTTCTATTGTAAAACGATCAAAAATCCTCTGTGGGAATATTTTCGGTAATTTCAGAATCTTCGGTATTCTCATCTTGGTACGGGTCAATCATAATTTCTTTAATTTTGAAATACGAGGCGAACCCAGCCATATAAGTGCCGAAAGCGAACAGAGCCACGAGTGGAATAGCAAGTCCTAACGGGAGCAGCATTCCGCCCAGTCCAAACAGCAAGCTCATTTCTATGAAAACAAGGCAGATAATTCCGAGCAGAGCCATAAAATTGCGTTTGAAGCCGATTAAAGTAAATATAAGGGAATTTTTCAGCAGCTTATAAATGCTTAAATCAAAGGTAACCATTTGCATATAAATATAGAAACGCATAAATATATAAATGAAGCCGAAGATAACGTTAAGCCAGAATATTATGCTTGAAAGAATTGTACTGAGATCCGACATCAAGGTGAGAATATTGAAGGGAATAAGCGCTAAAACCAAAAGGTCGATAATGCCGAATAAAAACGCTTGCTTTTTATTTCTTTTAATTGCATATTTAAAGTCTGAGAGCATAAATACCGGCTCGCCTTTTATAAGGTTTCTTATAATAAAGGTAGTGCCCACGTTTGTAAATCCGAAGGTGAAAAATAAGAGCAACGAAAGAATAAGAAAGGTATTTGAAAGGACGGTCGCTGCCGAATTTTCTATCTGAATTCCTTCTATCCCGAAAAGCGCCATAGTAGCGGGTGAATGAGAGCCCTCGTTTAACATAATTCCGTGCAGATTTGCGAAAAATGAGGATTCAGGCGCAAAATAAGGTTTTTTAAATACTCCTGAAAGCCCGAGCAAAGCAAAGAAAATAGGGAAGTTGCCGATAATCATCAAAATGTTCACGCTCAAGAGCTTATTAAAATTACGAGAGAAGCTTTTGAAAAAACCTTTAAGGTTGGGCGTTATAACTGCGTCCTCTTTGCTAACGCCTTTTCCTTCTCTTTGAGAATCAAAAATGTTAAATCTTTTTTTCTTGGGCTTTCCACCCTCATATGAATTATTATATAAATCCTTCAATTTAACTTCTCCTTGTGTATTTATGAGAATATTTTATCACAGTTTTTATTATATTGCAATATAAACATTGTTAATAAATGTTTATTTACTATATTTCTTGCTTTATATTACGTCGCATGGTATACTAATTAAGTAAATATTTCCGATAAATTTATCAAAACGGTAAAGAATAGAGATTTTATTATGAATAAAGAATTTATTTTAAGGCATTTTCATCATATGCCTGTATTGAACGCAGAAAGAATAATCCTAAGAAAAATATTGCCATCCGATTATAAGGATATGTATGAATATTCATCAAGAGAGGACGTAACGAGATATTTGCTTTGGAATTGTCATCCGAACGCAGAATATACGAAGCAATATCTCGAATATATTCAGGACAGATATAAAATGGGAGATTTTTATGACTGGGCGATATCGTTAAAGGATAAGGGAAAGATGATAGGAACTTGCGGCTTTACAAAATTCGACTACTCAAATAATTCTGCCGAGATAGGATACGTCTTAAATCCTGAATATTGGGGGAAGGGATACGCCCTCGAAGCAGTGAGGGAAGTAATTTGCTACGGCTTCAATGAATTAAAATTAAATCGAATCGAAGCGAGATATATTGCGGAAAACAACGCCAGCAGAAGAGTAATGGAGAGATGCGGTATGAAATTTGAAGGTGTTATGAGATCTTCTGTTTTTAATAAAGGAAAATATTGGGACGTCGGCGTTTACGCTATTATAAAAAATTAGTATCTGTTTCTTGTAATATTACACCTCCTTTTAAAATATACTTTGTATGGATATAAAAAAAGGAGTATGATTATGAAAAAAAGAATTGCTATTTTACTTTTGATGTGTATGCTTTTCTCGACTTTTTTCGCTGTTTTTTCTATAAATTCTTCGGCAGAAGAAAACATAATGAAAATTGATGCAAAATCGGCTATTCTTATGGAAGCCGAAACGGGAAAAATTTTATATGAGCAAAATGCATACGAGGCGTTGCCTCCTGCGTCTGTAACGAAAATAATGACCTTGCTCTTGGTAATGGAGGCGATAGACAGCGGAAAAATTTCCCTCGATGAAAAGGTGTGTGTGAGCGAAAACGCCTCGCAAATGGGCGGTTCTCAGGTGTATCTGAAGGCAGGCGAGGAAATGTCGGTTGAAGATTTACTTAAAAGCGTCGTTGTTTCGAGCGCAAACGATTCTGCCGTTGCATTAGCCGAGCATATTTGCGGAAGCGAAGGCGCCTTTGTAAACGAAATGAATAAAAAAGCCAAAGCTTTAGGAATGAAAAACACAAATTTTGAAAATACAAACGGTCTTGACGACACCACGCAAAATCACGTTACGAGCGCTCACGATATTGCGGTAATGTCAAGAGAGCTTATAAAGCATAAAAAAATACTTGAATACTCGTCAATTTGGATGAGTACCATACGGGACGGCGCTTTTACCTTAACGAATACAAACCGTCTTATAAGATTTTATCCGGGCGCTACGGGGTTGAAAACCGGCTCTACCTCGAAAGCGAAATTTTGTATAAGCGCGACTGCGGAGAGAAACGGAATGCACTTGATAGCGGTAATTATGGGCGCCCCCTCAAGAGATATCAGAAACGAGGAGGCAAAGAAGCTTCTTGATTACGGCTTTGCCAATTACGCATTATATACGTACGAAAAAACCGATTTGGGAAAATTGTCGGTGCTTGGTGGCACGTCTGATTTTTGTAATATATCTGCCGATAAATATTCTGCCGTTTTGGATAAAGGAATAGCAGAAAAGGTAACTACGAAAATCGAAGCTCCTGAAAAAATAGCGGCGCCGATTGCA
Source organism: Eubacteriales bacterium (assembly GCA_045587025.1). GTDB lineage: Bacteria > Bacillota > Clostridia > Oscillospirales > CAG-272 > UBA1740. The sequence continues at coordinate 11,264 of JAZNBK010000016.1, read as the reverse complement.
TCAGGTCAAAAAATTGGAAAGATAATATTTATGTGCAACGACGAAAAAATAGGAGAAACTGATATTGTCGCCTCAGAGACGATAGGTAAAATTTCTTATTGGGAAATTTTCATAAGAATACTCAGAAATTTTATGGTCGTAAAATAATATTATTTTGTTGAAGCAGAGTAAAAATTTTTTATAGAAACCTCGCTTATATATTGACATTGTTTTTTCTTTGTTATATAATAATTCGTGGCGTAAAATGTCATAAAATTCCGTTAGTATAGCGGGGTTGTTTAAATATCAGACAAAACAACGGAGGTATAAAATGTCTATCAAAATAAATGAAAAATTTTTAGATGGATACGTAGAAAAATACGAATTAAAGTTCTTGGAAAATCAGGCGAAGATCGCTTTAAATTCCGTAATAAATAAGGATATGCAGGGAAATGATTTTCTCGGCTGGGTAGATTTACCTGAAAATTACGATAAGGCAGAGTTTGATGAAATAATTAAGGCGGCAGAGAAGATTAAGAAATCGTGCGATATTTTGATAGTTTTGGGTATCGGCGGATCTTATCTTGGCGCAAGGGCGGCTATTGAATTTATCAAATCTCCCTTGTATAATAACTTGAAAAAGGATACCCCCGATATATATTTTGCAGGTAACAATATAAGCACTACCGCCCTGAACGAAATCCTTTCTATATGTGAAGGAAAGGATATTTGCTTGAACGTTATAAGTAAATCGGGCACAACGACAGAGCCCGCTATTGCGTTCCGTGTGTTCAGAGAGCTACTCGTAAAAAAATACGGTGAAGACGGCGCGAAGGATAGAATTTTCGTTACGACCGATAAATGCAAGGGAACTTTAAAATCCTTTGCAGATAAAAATCAATACAAGACCTTTGTCGTGCCTGACGATGTCGGAGGGCGCTTCTCGGTTTTGACCGCTGTAGGTCTTTTGCCTATTGCTGTGGCAGGTATTGATATTAAAAAGATGATGGACGGAGCTTTTGATGCAAGCAAGGTATGCAAGCTCGACAATATGGATGAAAATATGAGCTTGAAATACGCCGTTATCAGAAACGCCTTGTACCGTAAGGGCAAAAACGTCGAAATAATGGTTGGCTATGAGCCGTTTTGCCTGATGCTTTGCGAATGGTGGAAGCAGTTGTTTGGCGAAAGCGAAGGAAAAGACAATAAAGGAATTTTGCCCGACTCGGTAATTTTTTCGACCGACCTTCACTCTCTCGGACAATATATTCAGGACGGACAGCGTATGCTTTTCGAGACCGTTCTCGATATTAAAGATTGCGGAAGCAAGTTTGTTATTCCTTATGACGAGAATAATGTTGACGGTTTGAACTTCCTTTCGGGCAAGGAGCTTGACTACGTAAATAAAACCGCTATGCTCGGTACGCTTTTTGCGCATTATGACGGCGGAGTTCCCAATATCGTTCTTGAAATTCCCGACAAAACGGCGTATTCCTTCGGTTATCTTGTTTATTTCTTTGAAATGGCGTGCGCTATTTCCGGCTATATGCTGGGCGTTAATCCCTTTGACCAACCGGGCGTAGAATCCTATAAGAAAAATATGTTTGCCCTGCTTGGAAAAGCCGGATATGATAAGGAAAGAGAAGAATTACTGAAAAGAATGAATTAAATTATAAAAATTTGGGAAAAAATCAAAAATACTCTTGAAATTTTAATGGATTTAGTGTATTATGTATATAGAGGACACTAAATCCATTTTTTATCAGGAGGAAGCACAGTATGGTTAAATTGATTATTGGCAAAAAAGGCACAGGAAAGACCAAAACTTTAATTGATTTGGTAAACACTGCCGTTTCATCGAGCAAGGGCTCGGTAATTTGCATTGAAAAAGGAGCAAAATTAAATTATGATATTAATCATAAAGCTCGTTTGATAGATACAGACTATTTTTCTGTAGATGATGCGCAGGCATTGTACGGATTTGTTGCAGGCATTTTGGCAAGCAATCACGATATTACAGAAATTTTTATAGATTCAGCATTGAAGATTTGTCAGAATAAAACGGATGAATTTGAAAAATTTGTACATGAGGTAGACGATTTGTCTAAAAAGCTTAATGTTGATATAGTGATGACATCCTCTTTAGCAGTTGAAGATTGTCCTGAGTCCATAAAGAATTTTATATAACTTAAATGTCATTATTATCCTATATTGCATAACATATTATCGAGGTGTGGAATTTTTTGCACCTCGATAATTTGCTATTATACCATATAGGAGGGCTTAAAATGGCAGAAAATAGATGTTCTTGCGGTCAGGGAAATGCAAGCAATTCGTTTTTGAACGGGAATAACACTATTTGCATAGATACCTATCGCGTGCTTGATTCTTGTCGTGATAAAGACTGTTATGAGGACGTAAGAGTTTTCTTGACTGAGAACGGACAGTGCATCATCGACAGAACCACGAATATAAGAACCGTTTGTACCGAAATAGTTTGTGCAAACGTGACTGTTGACCCCGTGCAGTTTAATCGCGGTTTTTATCAAATTAACACAAAAATCTATATCAAGATTGTTTTTGAAGCATGTATTAACGGAAAAAGTCAAACCTTTGACGGAATGTCGGTAATCGAAAAGAAGGTAGTTCTTTACGGCGGAGAAGGAAATGCGAACATATTCAAGAGCACTTCCGATTCGAGCTATTGCGCTGAATGCGTTTACACTCAAAGAAGCTCGAACGTTCCTGTCGGCGTAGTTGAAACAGTTAGTCCGATCGCGCTTTCTGTGAAGGTAGCGGAACCGAACAATTGTAATGGATATTGTTGCTGCTGCTGTTCCGATATTCCCGAGGCAATAGCCGACACTATCGATGGCGGCTTGATTGATTCGGAAGGAAACAGATTATACGTTTCTTTAGGCATATTCTCGATAGTACGCATAGAGAGACCTGCGCAATATCTCGTTAACGCGACAGATTACTGCGTTCCTGACAAGGAATGTGTAACGGCAGAATCCGACAATCCCTGCTGCATATTTAAAAATATGGCATTCCCGACAAACGAATTTTGCGCACGTTCTTTGTCAGACGGCGAAAGAAATAACGGCAGCCGTCACTAATAAAAATTAAAATAAATATCGGACTGATATTACAGTCTCGAAGCATAAGGGCACTTTAATTTTTAAAGTGCCCTGTTTAAATTTGAATCAATAAAACAAGAACAAATAAAAGTATAAATCTCCTCATTTTGCAGATACTAACAACACAAATCTGTAAATTAAGGAGATTTTTATATAAATGAAAGCAACAGGAATAGTAAGACGAATCGACGACCTTGGTCGTGTCGTTATTCCAAAAGAAATAAGAAGAACAATGCGAATCCGCGGGGGTGAACCTTCTCGTATAACATTGACAGTATTCGACAGGTTTTTGTATAGCGATACATAGTGTAGAGAGAAGGATTGGTAAATTTATCGATATAGATTGACTTTTACTAAATTAAGTGCTACAATAAATATAATAAATATAACAAAGGAGAGGTATATATGAAACGAAACATACCTGTTATTATTACAATAATTATGTGTTTAATGGTACTTATTCCCATGTCTGTATATGCAGAAACATATTATCTTGGAGGAACTGACATGAGTATTAGTGTGGATGATTCATCTTGGTATGTTTTTACAAGAGATAACATAAAGAACAATTCTGAACTGGATGAATTAGGAATCTCCTACGATGAAATGTACGATATTCTTTATGATAATGAAGCATATATGGATGCTTTTTTGCTATATCAAGATGGGGAATTTGTGGAATTATTTGTTAGAAAGCGTAAACTGGATGCTGACATAGTTAACCTTTCCAATTATAAAAACTCTGAAGTGTTAAAGTTAGCAAAAGAACTTGCAAATAAACAAGGAGGAGATACATATTCCGTTTATGAGAATCAGTACAAATTCGCAAAAACAGAGTATATTGATTTAAATTTTGGCTATTATATTTGTGAATTTATTACTTGTATAAACGGGGATAACTATACATTCACATTCCAATCATCATCACAATTTACTGATTGGGAATACGAAGAAATAGATAATATTATGGATAGCATACGATTTGATATTGATTCTTCCTTAAAGGAGCCGAAATCCACTTCTTTTTGGGATGGTGTGATAGAAAAGGCAATTGGCGGTGCTATACTTGGTGGTATTGCGAGCGTGATTGGTATCATAGTGAACAAAAAGAAGAAAAAAAGCAATCAAAGTGATATTAATTCTTTTTCTGAAAATACTGATTTATAATTGTCTTCTCAATCATCAAGTTTGAAAAAGGAAAAACTATAATTTTACCAATAGTATAAATCTCCTCATTTTGCAGATACTAACAACACAAATCTGTAAATTAAGGAGATTTTTATATAAATGAAAGCAACAGGAATCGTAAGACGAATTGACGACCTTGGTCGTGTCGTTATTCCAAAAGAAATAAGAAGAACAATGCGTATAAGAGAAGGCGACCCGCTTGAAATTTATACGGACAGAGAAGGGGAGGTAATCTTTAAAAAATATTCACCAATAGGTGAGCTTGCGAGCTTTGCCTCTCAATATGCAGAAACCTTGCAAAAGACCTGCTCGATGGCAGTAATAATCTGCGACAGAGATGCGGTAATTGCCTCGGCGGGAGTTTCAAAAAAAGAATATTCCGAGAAAAAAGTTTCGGCAGAGCTTGAAAGCATCATTGAAAACAGGGGCTTGTATTCTCATAGGCAGGGAGCGGAAAGAATTCCCGTTATTGAGGACGGCGGATCTCATTACGTCAGCTGCGCAATGCCGATTTTGACGGAGGGAGATATTATAGGATGCGTATGCTCTGTGCTTCACTTCGACGAAACAAACGACAATAAGATTTCAGACGAGCTGGAGATAAAGCTTATACAAACCGCCTCCAACTTTTTAGGGCGTCAGCTTGAATCATAACGAAAAGGGCTTTTCCGCTTTTTGACGGTGAAGCCCCTTTTATCTTATTAATTTATTTTTTTACATAATTACTATTGAAATAAGCCCGCTTTTGTTGTAAAATATATGTAATATTTATTTGAGGAGTATCGTATGCTTTTTTCACAAAAAGAGATTGGAAGGAATATCACTTTAAATCTTTTTAAAACCGATAAATTTAAGTCCAATTACGTTTCTATCAATTTTATTCAACCACTTTCGCGTGATACCGCTCCTTATTTTGCTTTAATAAGCCGAATACTTAGAAGAGGATGCAAGAAATATCAAAATCAAATGGAAATAAGCAAGCGCTTGGAGGAGCTTTACGCTTCCGATATCGGCTTTAAGGTCTTTAAGTCGGGAGATTTGCAGGTTATTAACTTTTCTGCGGATATGTTAGATAATGCTTATTCTGTTGATAGCACCGATATCGTAGGAGAAACGGTAGGACTTCTCACCGACGTCATAACCGAGCCGTTGTTAAATGAGAAAAACGGTTTGTTTTTAAATGAATATTTCCAAAGCGAGAGAGAAAAGCTTATAGATTCTATAAAATCTCTGAAAAACAATAAAAACAAATACGCCGTGTCCAATTGTATTAAGCTTATGTGCGCAGATGAAACGTACGGAATATCTGAAAGAGGCACTATTGAGCAGCTCCAAAATATCGACGAGCATAAGCTCTACGAGTGCTATGAGACGATGTTATCTCAGTCGAAAATTCAAATGTTCTTTGTAGGAAATTTTGAGCTTGAAGAAATTGAAAGGTACGCCACTCCGTTTGCAGAAAGAATAAACGGGGAAGAGATAATTCTGCCGAAAACAGAGGTAATTCGCAAGGCGGGCTTCGTCAGAACTTATACCGACGATATAAACGCCGTGCAGGGAAAGCTTTCAATGGGCTTCAGAACAAGCAAGGTCTTTTCCGATGAAGATTACGATGCGTTTCCGCTTTTCATTGAGGTTTTTGGCGGTTCTCCGACCTCTAAGCTGTTTATGAACGTGCGAGAAAAAATGAGCTTGTGCTACTACTGCTCAGCAATCCCCGAAAGTAATAAGGGTATAATGATAGTCACAGCAGGCATAGAAAACGACAAAAAAACCACGGCAGAGTGTGAAATCTTGGCGCAGCTTGAAGATGTTAAAGCAGGCAACGTTACAGACGACGAAATAAATTGCGCGAAGGCGTCGCTTAAAAACGCCTATATGAGCATATACGATTCTCCTCAGGCGATTGAGGGCTGGTATTTTCAGCGAGTGCTTAATAACGTTAGTATTTCTCCTGCCGATTTTTATGAAAAAATCAGCACCCTGAATAAAGACGATATTGCAAGGGTGGCTAAAAACGTAACCCTTGATACCGTATATTTTATGAACGGTATCGGAAACGGCGGTGAAGATAATGAATAATATAATCAGAAAAGAAAACGAAAAAATACGGGAAAGCTATTATTATTTTAAGGACGCAAGTGGACTTGACGTCTACGTTTTCCCTAAAAAACTGTCGACCACTTACGCCTGCTTCGCTACGAAATACGGCTCTCTTGAAAATCGTTTCAAGCTTGACTCTGATGCGAGCTTTGTAGACGTTCCGAACGGAATAGCTCATTTTTTGGAGCATAAAATGTTTGAAAATGAGGACGGAAGCGACACCTTTGAAAACTTCGGTAAGATTGGCGCGTCTGCCAATGCGTATACCTCAAACGACAAAACCGTCTATCTATTCAGCTGTACGAGCAACTATGAAAAGGCGCTCGAAATTCTCTTGGATTACGTAACTCATCCGTATTTTACCGACGCTAACGTAGAAAAGGAGCAGGGGATTATTGCTCAGGAGCTGAAAATGTATGACGATAATCCGATAATACGCCTTTATTATTCTATTTTGGAATTAATGTATCAAAATCACCCGATAAGGATATCCGTCGGTGGAACTGTGGAATCTATTTCAAAAATTACGCCCGAAGTTCTTTATAAATGCTACAACACGTTTTATAATCCACACAATATGTCGCTCGTCGTTTGCGGTGACGTATCTGTTGATAAGGTCGCCGAAATAGTTTCTAAAAACGTTAAGCCCTCCGAAAGCAATAGAATTATTTGCGATTATCCCGAGGAGCCGAAGGAGCTTTTCGGAAAAGAATCAAAGCTTAAGATGGACGTAGCCGATAAACTGTTCGCGATAGGTATAAAGGACGTCAATTATCCGAGTGAGCCGAGAGAGCAGAAAAAACGCAGTATCGCTATAAATATATTGAACGATTTGATTTTTGGCTCATCATCGGCGCTTTATAACGAGCTCTACGAAAAGGGTTACGTGAAAAATAACTTTTCAGCCGAATACGAGGCGTTTAAGAATTGCGCTCATAATACCGTTATGGGAGATAGCGATAATCCCGAGCTTGTTTATGAGCTTTGTAAAAAAGAAATAGAAAACGTAAAGAAGAAATTCCCAAGAGAAGAGGATTTCAGACGCTTGCAGAGGGTTATTTATTCCGAATATATTAAAGCGTTTGATAGCACCGAGGATATATCAAACGATTTTGTAGACGCCCTTTTCTTCGGCGTAGACCTTTTGGATATCGGAGAAATCATTTTGGACGTCGATTACGATTATCTGAAGGAAACCTTTATTTCACTTTTTGATGAGGAATATATGGCGTTTTCGATAATTGAGCCGATAAGTGAGGTGCCGAAAAATGCTTAAAATTTCTATTATATCTTTTCCCGGCTTAGGTATACCCGAATTTAAGGTAAATAGCGTTGCCTTTACTCTGTTTGGACGTGAAATTGCGTGGTATGGCGTAATAATTACCTTAGGTATGATACTTGCAGTTTCATACGTAATCTTCAGGGCTAAGCAAAAGGGAATATCGCCTGACACAATTTTAGACCTTGCGATATACACCATTTTATTTGGAATTTTAGGCGCACGGCTCTATTATGTTCTGACAAGCTTGGATAGCTATGACAGCTTTTGGGACGTCTTCAAGCTTTGGGAGGGTGGACTTGGCATATATGGCGGAATTATAGCGGGACTTATTACTGTATATACATTCTGCCGACTAAAAAAATACAATTTCTTGCTTTTTGGTGATATGATTTGTCCTGCTGTTATGATTGGTCAAATGCTTGGCAGATACGGTAACTTTATGAATGCCGAGGCGTACGGCGCAGAAACGACTTTGCCTTGGCGAATGGGAATAAGACATACCTACTTAGGAATTCCATACGGCGAGACGATTTACGTTCATCCTACCTTCTTTTACGAGTCGCTTTGGAACTTAATCGGATTTATTTTGGTAAACGTCTTGTATAGTAAAAAGAAATTTGACGGACAGATATTTTATATCTGTTTTGCCTGGTACGGCTTTGGAAGAATGTTCATAGAATTGCTTCGTTCCGATAGCTTGTATATCTGTTCATATCACGCTTGGTGGACAAAAATTTCGGTTATCGTGGGATTTTGCTGCTTTGCTATCTTCACCGCATTGCTCGTTATAAATTTTGTGAAAATAAGGAAAACTAATTCTATTGAGGAGAATAATACGTTATGAGTATTTTGATGTCAGGAAAAGAAGTTTCTGCAAGCATAAGAGAAAAATTATCGTGTGAGGTAAAAGAATTTAAAGAAAAGACAGGTACAACTCCGGGGCTTGCCGTAATAATAGTAGGAGAGAACGAGGCGTCGAAGGTCTACGTGCGAAATAAGCATAGAGCGTGCAATGAGGTCGGTATGTATTCCAAGGTTATCGAGCTTCCCGAAAATACAAAAGAAGAGGAACTACTCTCTCTGATATCTTCGCTCAATTCCGACGAAGCGATACACGGTATATTGGTACAGCTACCTCTGCCGAAGCATATTAACGAGCAGAATGTGATAAACTCAATTTCTCCCGCAAAGGATGTGGATGCCTTCCACCCGGAAAATGTAGGAAAAATAATGTTAGGCAGCTATGATTTTCTCCCTTGCACCCCTGCGGGCGTTATGGAAATACTTAATTATTACAACATCGAAATATCGGGTAAAAAATGCGTAATAGTGGGAAGAAGTAATATTGTAGGAAAGCCGCAGGCATTGCTTCTGCTTGAAAAGAACGGAACGGTAACGGTTTGCCATTCCAGAACGAAAAATTTGTCAGAAGAAACGAAGCAGGCGGATATTCTCGTCGTCGCTATTGGAAAAGCCGATTTCGTTACTGCCGATATGGTAAAAGAGGGCGCAGTGGTTATAGACGTTGGAATAAACAGAATGCCCGACGGAAAATTGCACGGAGACGTCGCTTTTGATGAGGTAGAGCCGAAAGCTTATGCAATTACCCCCGTGCCAGGCGGCGTAGGTCCTATGACGATAACCATGCTCTTGAAAAACACCTTAACCGCGGCGAAAAAGTATGTTTTAAGAAAATAAAAATATTTTTATGTTTTTGTATTGACAATTAGTTTTTTTTGTAATATAATATAGTATATTTATTTTAAATAATAATCTCTTTGCTGAGAGCGGAGGGAGGGGAATTAAGATGGCAGAAATCAGAGTAAAAGAAAATGAAACTCTCGACAGCGCGCTTCGTCGTTTTAAGCGTCAGTGCGTAAAGTCCGGTGTTTTGACCGAGCTTCGTAAGAGAGAGCATTATGAAAAACCTAGCGTTAAGCGCAAGAAGAAGTCAGAAGCTGCAAGAAAACGCAAGTTTAAGTAATTGAGTTTATTGGATGAGATTATTTCTCTACGAAAAACGAGGCATTTTGCCTCGTTTTTTGCTTAAAAAAGACCTTTAAAAGCGACGAAAACCGTTTGATTTTAGATTTTTGCTTTAAAGATCCTTTTTATATGTGTTTTTTATTTGCTATGTCCCGAGCAGTGACCGTCGAACATACCGGTCATATCGACAAAAAGATTTTCGCTTCCTATATCCTTAAAGCCGATAGCGGTCAATAATCTCGCCTGTCCTGCATCTTTTGCGCATTCGCAGGTATGAACGCCGCACAGATCTATGAAATTCATAGTGGCTCTGCCCATTATGAACATTGCCTCAAAGTCGTCAACGCCGTCGATAGAAACGATATTTTTAATATATCCCCGCTCGCCTTTAATCCCGAATTGGCACATACCGACAAAAGCGTCGTCTACGTGCGCCGAGTAAGCCATAAGGTCGATATCGTAAGGAATATTACATTTAGCGCAGAATAATTCCTGCTCGGATTTGGAACGGATAGGAACAACAGTCAGCATAATAACCCCTTATTTTGAATTTGCGTATAGATACTCAACCTCGCTCTGCTCAAGATATCTCCATTTGCCAACGGGGAGATTATTGAGCTTGAGATTGCCGATAGAAACACGGTTCAGACGCTTGACCGTGAGACCTGCGATTTCGCACATTTTGCGTATCTGGCGGTTTCTGCCTTCAAATAAAGTCATTTTTAATACGGTTCCGCTTTCGTCTATGTCGGTAATATCAACTCCAACAGGTTGAATTTTATATCCGTCTATGACAAGCTCTGAACGCAGCTTGTCAAGCTGCTCGTTCGTAATAGCCGAGCCTATCTTTACTCGGTAGATTTTTGGTATCGTATGCTTTGGATGCGTGAGGCGGTTCGCAAGCACGCCGTCATTAGTCAGCAAGAGCAGCCCCTCTGAGCAAAGGTCGAGTCTTCCTATAGGATATACTCTTTCATTTACACCGTCAAGGAGGTCAGTGACACATTTTCTGCCCTGAGGGTCAGACGTGCTTGTTATGTAGCCGCGGGGCTTGTTCATCATAATATAGATGAAATTATTTTTTCCCCTCGGCTTTATTTGCTTATCCATATAGGTTACAATATCCTTATACGGATTTATTTTAGTACCTACCGTAGCTATAGCCCCGTTTACCTTAACCTTTTTTGCCGCTATCTCCGCTTCGGCTGCGCGCCTTGACATTATTCCGCAATCGGTAAAGAATTTTTGAAGTCTTATAAGTTCAGAATTGTTTGACATATCTTTGTGTCGGATTTATTTTAAAAATCCGAAAGGTCCTTTTTTTATTTTTATTTCTTCTACGTCGCTCTCGGCTATGAGTGGGGAAGAAGCGAGTATAGTTTCTCCCGATTTAAAAAACACCTGCCCAAGAACGTCACCTTTTTTTATGGGGGCGCTTACCGTTCTGTTAAGCTCTGTTACCGTCTTAATTTCGCCCTGCGTTTTCTTTACGATAAGTGAGATTTCATTCGGATTAGAGCATCTTACGGTCTCTTTTTCTCCGTTTAAAATATTTACGTCGAAAACAAGCTCGCCTGATTTGGATA
>JAZNBK010000015.1:0-4267 GCA_045587025.1 Eubacteriales bacterium | reverse complement strand
CCTCAACTCCTTGGCTCACAGAACGACATGGCTACGATCCGACTTAATGATAAAAAACTTCAAGACCGTTGGCGATGTTATTTCTTTCCTTGATAAACAATGAAGTTTTATCAATACAACATTCGAGATTTGAGCGATGAGATGTACATACACTACTATTCGCTGATGAGCGAGGAAAAGAAACGCAGAGTTGATTGCTTTCGCTTTGAAGATGATAAAAAGCGAACTGTCGTTGGTGAGATGCTCGCTCGTCAAGCAATATCCGAGTGGTGCGGTGTGCCAGAAGAAAGCATTGTTTTTGAAATAACAGAACACGGCAAACCTTACGCGAAAGACTTGAACGTGGAGTTTAACATAAGCCACTCGGCAGATATGGTAGTCTGTATTGTAGATACCAACCCTATCGGAGTTGACATTGAAAAAATCCGTCCTGTCGATCTTAACACGGCAAAACGGATTTTCAGAGAGGAAGAAATACAGTACATCTTTGGATGCATTCTTGAGGCGGACGATTATTACCACTATTTAAACGATGCTACTTTGCAGCGTTTCTTTGAACTTTGGACAAAGAAAGAAGCATACGGTAAGCTTGTTGGAAAAGGTGTGTTTGCAAAAACAAAAGCGGATGCTGATATCAAAAGTTGGATGGAAGATGGATATTGTATTTCTGTTGCCAGTCCAAAACAAAAAACCGAATAAAAAATCGCAAGGAACAGAGTTAGTCCCTTGCGATTTTTATTACTGATAAATTAGGTTATTAATAATAAGTTCCTCTGAACAATGTTTTGCGTTGCTCATTTCCTGAACCCAGCGGAGAGGAGCGGCGGCTTTGAGTTCTTCGGTGATGCCGCGCTCTTTTACCAAGCGGGAGAGGATGAGCTCGATCTGCTGCTTTGCCTCCTGCTCGGTTTCGTAGAGGTGTTTATTGAGCGTACACGAGGTGAGAAGCGTAGTGTAGGTGCCGCGGCGATGTTTCTTGAGATAGTCGAGGCGCATTTTTCCATATTTTCCGATGGGGTAATTGGTCTGCTTGGGGAGAGCCAAGTCGGGATACATAATGCCGTTTCTTTCAGTGTAAGTGAGTTCCATAATCAAATCCTCCAATCAAATATTTTTTACAAGGGCATTTTACCATTTTTGCCGATTGTCGGCAAATGTGCGAAATGGCTTTTTTATTTTTGCTCCGAAAACTTCGGAGCAAATTGCACTGAAGCGTGCGCGAAAAAATATTTTTGAGGTTCAGGACAAATTTCGCATTTTCGATACGGTGTATTAGTGAGAGGACTTCGGTGCAACTTGCACCGAAGTTGAAAAAGCAAAATTTGAAGGAGAAAACAAAATGAATGAAATGCTTGAACAATTGAAGATTGATCCCGAATTTGAAAAGGTGATCCCTCCGCTGACAAAAGACGAGTACCATCAGCTCAAAGAAAACATTTTAGAGGACGGCAAGATTATGATGCCTATTGCCGTGTGGGGGGACATCATTGTGGACGGACACAATCGCTACCGTATTGCCCGTGAGTACGGAGATATTCCGTTCTCTACAACACAGATTGATTTTGCCAATCGTCATGAGGCGATTGCTTGGATATGCAAAAACCAACTTGGCAGGCGCAATTTGAGCGATGAGCAGAAGGCATATTTACTTGGAAAGCGCTATTCTGCCGAGAAGCAAATTGAAAAGCAACGCGACGAAAACGGCAGGTTCGCCCCGAGTGGACAAAATGACCACCCGGAAGAGAAGCTCAAAACGAGCGAACGTATCGCCAAAGAAATCGGCAAAAGCGAAAAACACGTAAGACGAGCCGAGCAATACGCACAGGCGCTTGATCTTGCGGATAGCGTGTGTCCCGGCATTAAGAAAGATATTTTAAGCGGCTTCATCAATACCACGAACAAGGATGTTATAGCATTATTAAAAGCAGACAAAGAAGATCTTCCCGATATGATTGACGAACTAAGAGGGATAAAGAAAAAGGAAGATGTGGAAGAAAGACCGCCTATTGAGGATAGTGTCGCTCATTCTATGCTGGGTGCCGTCAATATGTTTATAAATAGCTTTAATGATTATCTTGCGCGTTTCCCGAAATTTAGATTAGACCCTGCTTATGTTGAGAAAACAAAGTTTTTGATTGAAGGATTGCGAGGATATCTCAATGATGTAGAAGCAGATATTCTGTTCGCTTCCGAAGAGACATCTAAAGCGGATGCGGAAAACTGACCTCGTGCCAAGATGGCACGAAGCGAAAGATAAGTGGTATGGGTCAAATTGACCCATACCAAAACGAAAATCCTCCATACATAGTGCTTATGCACGCCGCCCGAGACCACGCCGCAAATCTTCACGGAAGGAGGCTCAACATATCTGCGGTACGGTCAAGGGAGAACGAGGGTGACAGACCACCTTACGGTATAGGGCTCTGTCCTATAATGTAACAAGCATAGCAAACGTGGCTACGCCAAGCTTGCCCGTCTTTGCTTCGGTGCAAAGACACTTTAGGGAGGTGTCCCTAATACCCTCGGATGAACGGACAAAACAAAAAGGAATGGAGGAAAACATTATCGAAAACAAGAAAAAAGGAGAAGTGATCCGCTTCAAGACAACAACGGATCATAAAGCAAAAATTGAACGTGCCGCCGAAAAACGCGGCATAACAGTATCCGAATATTTGCGCCAAGCGGCGGATACGAGAATGAAAAAGGAACGCCCCATGGATTGGTATCCGACCATTGAAAGGCTTGAGGCGATATGCGCAAGGACCGATGGTGATACAAGATCCGCGCTGATTGATCTCATACGTTCACTCTACAAGGGAGGAGCATAATGGCAGTAACGTCAATATGGGCGGTGCACCGTTCCATCAAGGATGCGTTGGATTATGCCGCCAATCCCGAAAAGACCGAGAACCCGAACGAAGAAGATCTCCGTCGATTGATGGATTATGCGGAGAACCCCGACAAGACGGAACAGCGGTATCTGATCAGCGGAGTGAACTGTTTGCCCGAGCTCGCCTATGAGCGAATGATGGAGACCAAGCGGCGGTACGGCAAGTATGGCGGCATCGTAGCCTATCACGGCTATATGAGCTTCAAGCCAGGTGAGGTCACACCCGAGCAATGCCACGCGCTCGGGGTGGAGCTTGCCAAACGATTGTGGGGCGACAAGTATGAAGTCTTGGTCGCAAGTCATAGGGACCACCAACATCTGCACAACCATTTTATTCTGAATAGCGTTAGCTTCAAGGATGGTGAAAAGTTCCATTGTCCGCCGTACTATCACGATACGGTGATGGCTCCCGAGTCGGACAAGATTTGCCGAGAACACAATCTGTCGGTTATTCAGAACCCGCAGAGGAAACGCGCGCCTTATGTTGCCTATATGGCGGAGAAGAAAGGCAAGCCGTCTCACAGAACGCTGCTGAAGATGGACATTGACGATGCTATCGCGGATTGTATTTTGCCAAACCATTTGCAATTTGCACTTGCTCGCCGCGGCTACACCTATCTGCGAGGCAAGGAATACAAGCATCCTTGCGTGATTGCCAAGGGATGGAAACGCCCCGTTCGTATAGATAGCCTCGGTGAACGCTATACCACCGAAGCAATCGAGAAGCGCATATTGTCAAGGCGAGAGCATCGAACACCGTACTATCCGAGCCACCCACCACTATATGCAATTTGGGAACGCCACAAGAGTTACGATCAGCACAACACCATTGAGCTCATCTTTATGATCGTGCTTGAGCTGTTTGGTATTGATACAAGCGGCAAGGTGATTCAGAACGATAACTACCAAGAACCGCTATCTCCCGCTATGCGCCAAGAGCAGATTTATTTAGACCGATATATGCAGATGGTCAATCTCATCAATCGCAACGATCTTGGTACTGCGGATAAGGTTCAAGCGTTTATTGATGAGAAAGAAGCGGAGATGGCTATGTTGCTATCTGCACGCAACAAGATCGATACCCGCCGCCGCAGAGCCACCACAGATGCCGAGAAAGACGAATGCTCACGTAAGCGCAAAGCCATAAGTGCCGAACTGAAAACGCTTCGCCACGATATCAACTTGGCTAAGGGCGTATTCCCGATGATCGAAAACCTAAAAGAAAAGCTCCGCATTGAGATGGAGCAAGAACAAGAAATGTTCCCGAGAGAAACGGGAGCGAAAATCCAATCTAAAACTAAAAGAAATGAGGAAAAACAAAGATGATAACCAATTCAAACAAAAGAATCGAGACCACCGTTAATTACAACTTGGATA
>JAZNBK010000014.1:0-4566 GCA_045587025.1 Eubacteriales bacterium | reverse complement strand
TAAATCTAACGGCAAAACTACTTGATTTTTGTTTCTCATTGTTGTATAATTATCTCGCTTTCTTGTGGATTTTTTGTAGCAATTAAATTATACAATAAAGCAAGCGGCAGCTCAATACCTTTTACGGTAAAAAGCTGCCGCCTTTTTCTTTTTTGGGCTATCTTAATGAGACAGCCCCTTTTTGGTTTTTCAGGCGTTTTGTTACCCGTCAATTTGCATTTGGGGCGGCTCTTCCTCGCTTTGTTGCGGAAGTGACTGCGCTTGCGGCTGTTCTTCTGGCAAGGGGCTTGAATTTTGCCCGTCTCCCATCTCGCTTATCTCGTTTTTCATAACTACCCTTCCGCCTATTAAAATCGCTTCCCCGTTTATTAACGGTTCAAGACATTCGTTAGAATCTATTGCCTCAAAGCGTACGCCTTCTATATGTATGAACCTCAAATAATCGTAGTTATAGGTGTCGAGTGGTCTTTCATACGCATCGTTGCTTTGAGCAGCCACCAGATACGTGTTTTCAGAAAATCCGACTATCAATAGCGTATGGTAATAACCATCGTTTGTTCTGCCAAGCTGAATTACGTCGCCTAACATCGCTTCATACGGCATAATCTCCCGTCCAAACGGGCCTACTCCTTTGTTTTGGGTTATAAAGTTATAGAAAAACTCCACTCCGGTCCACGAGGCAGTTCTTGCCTCCTCGTTTAAATAGTACCACCCGAAAACAGGCGTAAAATTCATTTGACAGCTGCCCGCAAATACGCATTGAGAGACGAAATTAGTACAGTTTCCCCCGATACCTGTGTAATCAAAGAAAAGAGGATTGCGGTCCTGCGCCCACCTTTTTGCGTATTCTGTAGCTGATATTCTATCGTATGGCTTCGTTAGTATCATTCTGCTCTCCTTTTCGTTTTTTATCATTATATGCGTACGTCAAAAAAAGTTCTAATTTCTCTGTATTAAAAAAATGTAATAACGTCTATAAGATATTTGTATTGCGTAAATATTATTTTTTTATTCAAAGGCATTGAAATTCATCAAAAAATGTGCGATAATATACGTGTAAAAGATTAAATTTTTTCTCATACCGAAAGGATCGATTGTTATGCAAAAAGATGAAAGAAAAGTCGGCACGGTATCTCGCGGTATCCGTTGTCCCATTATTCGTCAAGGCGACGACCTTGCAGAAATAGTTTCCAATAGCGTGCTTGAAGCGGCCGAAAGCGAAGGATTTTCCCTTCGCGACAGAGACGTTATCTCGCTTACCGAGTCCATCGTCGCGCGCGCGCAGGGTAACTACGCTACGGTAGACGATATCGCAAAAGACGTGCGTGCTAAATTAGGCGGAGGCACTATCGGAGTTATTTTCCCGATTTTATCCCGTAACCGATTTGCTATCTGCCTTCGTGGTATTGCGAAGGGCGCAAAGAAAATCGTTTTAATGCTTTCGTATCCCTCTGACGAGGTAGGCAACCACCTTGCAACCTGGGATCTTATAGACGAAGCGGGCTTGAACCCTTACGCAGACGTTCTCACTCTCGAGCGTTACCGTGAAATTTTCGGAGTTCAGAAGCTCGAATTTACAGGCGTCGACTACGTTCAATACTATTCTGATCTTATCCGTGAATGCGGAGCAGAGGTCGAAATTATATTTGCAAATCAGGCGAAGGCAATTCTCGACTACACCGACTGCGTATTGGCTTGCGATATCCATACTCGTCAGCGCACGAAAAAGCTTCTTAAGCAAGGCGGAGCTAAAATAGTTTGCGGCCTTGACGATATTCTCACAGCCCCCGTAAACGGCAGCGGCTATAACAAGGATTTCGGACTTCTCGGCTCTAACAAATCTACGGAAGACAAAATTAAGCTATTCCCCCGTGACTGCAAGGACTTAGTGCTTGACATTCAAAAGCGTATTTTGGATAAGACAGGAAAGCACGTAGAGGTTATGGTGTACGGTGACGGCGCATTTAAGGACCCGAAGGGTAAAATTTGGGAGCTTGCAGACCCTGTTGTTTCTCCTGCCTTTACAGACGGTCTTATCGGTACGCCAAACGAGTTGAAGCTTAAATATCTTGCTGACAATGACTATAAGGACCTCTCAGGCGAGGAGCTTAAGAAGGCAATTTCCGCAAGTATTAGCGCAAAGAAAAATAATCTTGTAGGTAATATGGCTGCTCAAGGCACGACGCCAAGACAGCTCACTGACCTTATAGGTTCACTTTGCGACCTTACAAGCGGTTCGGGCGACAAGGGTACTCCCGTCGTTTTGGTGCAGGGATATTTTGATAATTACACTGCGGAATAACAAATAAGAGAAAATAAGGAGAAATAAATGATGGATAACAATAAGCGTCCTGACAATATGAAACGTATAAATACTCCCGAGCTTGCAAAAGCGTTTATAGACGAACAGGTCTTAGCTATTCGCAAGCAAGTAGGTGACAAAAAGGTTCTTTTAGCTCTTTCAGGCGGAGTTGACTCCTCGGTTGTTGCCGCCTTGCTAATTAAGGCAATCGGTCAAAATCTCGTTTGCGTTCACGTTAATCACGGGCTTATGAGAAAGGGCGAGAGCGAGGGTGTAATCGAGATTTTCGGCAAGGAGCTTGATGCAAACCTTATTTATATTGACGCAACCGACCGCTTCCTTGACCTTTTAAAGGATGTGGCTGACCCTGAAACCAAGAGAAAAATTATCGGTGGCGAGTTTATAAACGTGTTTGTTGAAGAAGCGAGAAAGCTCGACGGCATTTCCTTCTTGGCTCAAGGAACTATCTACCCCGATATTATCGAAAGCAAGGGCGTCAAGGCGCACCACAACGTAGGCGGACTTCCCGAGGACTTAAGATTCGAGCTGGTAGAGCCGGTAAAGCTCCTTTATAAAGACGAAGTAAGAGTAGTAGGAGAGGCGCTTGGCCTGCCTCACGCAATGGTTTACCGTCAGCCCTTCCCCGGCCCCGGTCTTGGCGTTCGTTGCCTTGGAGCAATAACCCGCGACCGTCTTAATGCGCTTCGTGAAGCAGATGCAATCCTTCGTGAAGAATTTGATAAGAACGGCCTTGCAGGCAAGGTATGGCAATATTTCATTTCAGTACCCGATTTTAAGAGTGTCGGCGTAAAGGACGGAAAGAGATACGACGGTTGGCCCGCAATTATTCGCGCAGTAAACACAGTAGACGCAATGAGCGCAACAATCGAAGAAATCCCCTATCCGATTTTACATCATATTACGAACAGAATAACAAACGAAGTAGAAGGAATAAACAGAGTTGTTTTCGACCTGACACCAAAGCCAATTGGCACAATCGAGTGGGAGTAAGGCATTTGCCGCAGGCAAATGCAATTAAATCCGCCAAAACGGCGGAATAAATCTGCTACGCAGATGAAATCCGAGCAAAGCTCGGATGAAGTCGCTGCGGCGATGGCGGATTTAATTCGACCGAAAACGCAGTTTTCGACTTCATCAGCGAAGCTGACTTAATCACAACGTGACTTCATCCTGAAATTTATTTTAGGACTTCATTAAAGGAGTACACTATGAAAGAAAATAAACTTGCTGATTTATCTATGCTTTTCGCGGTAGACGCATTGAACTTAGCCAGTTCAGTGGAAGGTCATTACTCACTAAAAAATCAGTTTGAGCGTTCTGCCACCAGTATAGGAGCAAACATTAGAGAAGCGAATTACGCTCAAAGCAAAGCGGATTTTCTTTCAAAGCTTCAGATCGCCTTAAAAGAATGTTACGAAACAGAGTATTGGTTAGAATTATTTGTGAAGGCAAGCATAGTCGAAGAAAACAAGGTCAAAAATCTATTGCACGATTGTGGCGAGCTCCGTCGCATACTCGTGGCATCTATAACAACGTTAAAAAACAAATAAGGTTTTTAAGTGGCTTGGAAGCCTTATTCCAAGCCACTTTTTGCACATTTAGCAATTTTATGTGACAACACCTTCCCAATCATTTCATAGAATTCTTCTAATGCCTATACTCTCTTGAAAAATGTCAAATTATGTGCTATAATTGTTGTGTATGGCGAAAGGGACGCTGATATGGTTAGCAAAAGTATATAAATGGAGTAACGAATAGTATAGAGGTGATAAAATGGCAAGAGAAAATGCAAAAAGCGGTTTGTCTGCTGCAAAATCGGCTAAAAATGATGAGTTTTATACATTATATGAGGATATACAAAAAGAAATAAATGCGTACTTGGAGTACAATCCAGATGTTTTTAGAGGTAAAACAATACTTCTTCCGTGTGATGACCCTGAATGGAGTAATTTTACGAAGTTTTTTGCACAAAATTTTGAAAATTTCGGTTTAAAAAAACTCATAAGCACAAGTTATGCGGCTGATAGCAAGAAAAAAGAGTATCAGTTTGACGGAGAGTATTGTCAATTATCTTTGTTTGATATGACAGCCTTTGAAACTAGTAGTGAAAAATTTGATGAAGATAAAACACACGCAAAAGGTAAGATATTCGTTTTAGAAAGAGATAGCAATAAATCTGGAACTGTTGATATTGATGATTTGGAGTGGTCTTATCTAGAAGGTGATGGAGATTTTAGAAGCAA
>JAZNBK010000013.1:0-40785 GCA_045587025.1 Eubacteriales bacterium | reverse complement strand
GCAATAAATAAAGCCCCTTTAGGGGCAAGCCGGTGAAAAACGCGCGGTTGGCGTTCCTTTCGACGAGCCTATAGGCTCGGCCGGTACTATGCCCTAAGGGGGCTTGTGCAAGCCACCAGCACGGCTGGTGGTCATGACTATCGGGAGCTTTGTTTGCCTATTTCTATCTTTTATAATAAAGATAAGTCAATATTTGCCATTGCTTCGGCTCGATAAAAAAAGAATTTATTAAGGCAAATATGTATTTTTTTGCGGTGTTTCTCTTTTTTTGTCGATATAAAATGCAAAAAGCTCTGATATTACTATTGCAAGTATTGACCTTTTATGCTAAAATATAGAAAAGCATCTTTCAGAAGAGGATATAGTGTATGGATAGCGGAAATCTGTTATATAATCATATGCGTAGCGAATCTCCCGCCCCGTCTGATTACGGTAAACATTGCCACGAGTGGTATGAAATTATCTACGTAATTGAGGGGAGTGGCAGATACGTAGTAGAGGGTACTGAATATGAGCTTTGCCCGAACTCATTGATGTTTTTCAGACCGAAGGAGTTTCATTACGCTGATATTTCCTCAAGCGTCCCATACGAGAGATGCGTTATAAGCTTCGATAAGGATTTTTTGCAGGAGGATTCGGGCTATCTCTTAAAGCATTTTGACGATAATCCGTTAGGAAAAGGGAATTTTTATTCCGCTATGGATATACCTATCTCGGTTCATTCTGTTTTTGAGCGCCTTGACAATGCGGCGAAGCTCCCCAAGGCAGAGGCGAAAATAATGTCAAAAATGCTGCTCGGTGAGATTTTGGTGCTTTTGTCTATCGCGCCTCCCGTCGAAAAGGAAGCGACATCAGAGCCGCTCGGCGCAAAGGTAATCAGATATCTGAACGAAAACATATCCTCTCAGACATCTCTTGACAACTTAGCGAAAAAATTTTACGTCAGCAAGTTCTATCTTTGCAGAGCTTTCAAGGCGTATAACGGAATTTCGGTCGTCGGATATATTAACAGCAAGAGAATTATGCTGGCGAGGGAAATGATTGAAAGGGGAGAAACCGCCTCAAACGCCGCGTTCAAGGTTGGCTTTGGAGATTATTCCTCTTTTTATAGAGCGTATAGAAAAATTACGGGGCATTCCCCCAAAAAAGCGAGCGCCGAGCTTGAGAGCGCTTCTGTAAACTAAAAGAGGGGAGGGGATTTTGATATGGAAGAAAAATATAATCTGTTAAAAAAAGTAAATTCCCCCAAGGATTTACGGGAGCTGTCGAGCAAGGAAATGCCGATATTAGCAGAGGAAATCCGAGAATTTCTTTTGGAGAACGTAAACCGCACGGGCGGACATTTGGCATCAAATCTCGGAGTAGTTGAAATCAGTATAGCACTACACAGAGTTTTCAACACCCCCGAGGACCATATAATATGGGACGTGGGACATCAGAGCTACGTTCATAAAATTTTGACGGGCAGACGGGATGAATTTTCAAATTTGAGACAGGCGGGCGGACTTTCGGGCTTTACCTGTCGAGACGAGAGTGAATACGACTGCTTCGGAGCAGGGCATAGCAGTACCTCAATTTCTTCTGCGCTTGGCTTCGCCGAGGCAGACAAGCTGGCGGGGAAGGACAACTTTACGGTCGCCGTAATAGGCGACGGCGCTTATACGGGCGGAATGGTTCACGAGGCGCTGAACAATATAAAAAAAGGACTTCGACTAATAATTATACTAAACGAAAATGAAATGTCAATTTCAAAAAATATAGGCGGCTTTGCGAAGTATATAGCAAACATAAGAGTGTCCCGCAGCTATTTCAGGACGAAGAACAGGACTATCTCATTTTTAAATAAGCTTCCTGTTTTGGGAAAACCTCTTTTTTCGGCCATCAGAAGCGTAAAGCAATGGACAAAAAACGTCCTCTATTCAAGTAACTACTTTGAAGAATTGGGGCTTTTCTATCTCGGTCCTGCTGACGGTAACGATTACGCTACCGTTGAAAGATTGTTAAGAGAAGCGAAGAATAAGGGCGAAAGCGTCGTAATACACCTTAAAACAAAGAAAGGGAAGGGATATTTACCTGCCGAGACAGAGCCAAATCTCTTTCATAGCGTATACACGAAAAAATCCGCAGAGGAGGATACCTTTCATTACGCATTTGGAGATGAGCTTTCCAAAATGGCAGAAAAGGATGAAAAGATATGCGCTATAACTGCCGCAATGGCAGACGGCACCGGCCTGGTCGAATTTTCGAAAAAGTATCCTAATAGATTTTTCGACGTTGGGATTGCAGAGGAGCACGCCTTGACGTTTGCGGCAGGGCTTGCCGCCGACGGTATGAAGCCGTATTTTGCCGTATATTCCACGTTTTTGCAGAGAGGGTACGATAACCTTGTTCACGATATCGCATTGCAAAATCTGCCTGTCAGAGTTTGCGTAGACAGAGCGGGAATTGCAAAATCAGACGGCGCAACTCATCACGGAATTTTCGACGTAAGCTTTGTTTCGCATATACCAAACTTTGAGATATATACACCCGCCGCGACTGCGACTCTCCGAGAGACGCTCAGGCAGACGGCAGATATAAAATCCCCCGTCTTGATCAGATATTCCAATTGCGGCGATAACCCCGAAATTTTAAATAAGTTTTATCCGAACGGTGATTATGAGAATTTCGGCGTTCGCGCGGATTTTGACGTTGATTGCGATTTGGATTGCGTCGTTATCTCATACGGCAAGATCGTAGCGGAAGCGATAAAGGCGCAGGCGCAGCTTCAGCTTGACGGCTATAAGGTGGGAATTGTTCTTCTTGAAAAGCTAAAGCCGTACGACGAGCTTGCAAAAATGATTTTGAACGTTCTGCGGAAGAAAAAATGCCAAATAGTGTTTCTTGAAGAGGGTATCTATTATGGCGGAGCCGGTATGCTTTTGCAAAACGAGCTTTCGCAGATTGAGTGTGGCAGACCTTACGCCGCGATAGAAAATTACTCCATACTTGCGATAAAGGATAATTTCGTCGTGCCGAATAAAAAAATAGACCATTATGATTTTTGCCATATCAGCGCCGAATATCTCGCAAAGGAAATAAAAAAACATAATAAATAATCTTTTATAGCCGTTAATTTAAGGGCGTATAAGAAGTTTTTTACTCTTATACGTCCTTATTTCTATTTTTATGGTGATTTTCTATATTTTTTGCAGTTACTTTTTAGAATGTAACGAGTATAATATTAATATATAATATATTAGCGAGTATTTTCGATAAGAAAGGAAGAAAGCAATGGAACTTATACTTATAAGTGACACAAAACTAAAGGTTATGCTAAGCGCGAGCGATATGCAGAAGTACGAGCTTGACAATGAAACGATAGATTATGACAATACCGAAACACGAAGAGCTTTTTGGCAGATACTCGACGAAGCGAAGCACAAAACCGGATTTGATGCGGCGAGCGAGAAGGTCTTTATACAGGTATATCCTTCGAGAAGCGGCGGTTGTGAGATGTATGTGACAAAGCTAGGCGCGCTCTCCTCGGCTTTGACGGGAGATGCTCTTTCTCGCAAGACGAGCTTTTCTATGCTCAGAGGCAGGATAGGAATTTATCATTTTGATAATTTAGAGGACGTGATTACAGTTTGTAAAAAGCTAAAGGAGCTGAAATATTCATTAGAGAGCGGCTTGTATCTTTCCGATAGCGGCGGATATGATTTGGTAATACACGAGCGGCTTCACAGCAGTATTATGAAGTCGGGCTCAATCAGTGAATACAGCTTTATTGAGGAATATGCGAAAAGACGTCACGGAATAATAGAATTAGCGTACATAAAAGAGCACGGAAGATGTATAGAAGACACAGAGGCGGTAGAGAAGCTGTCGGCAATATAATAAAAGCTGTAACACGTCAATTAACGAGCAAAAGGTGTCTCGTAATTGGCTTGTTACAGCCATTTTTTATATAGATTTTTTTGCTTTGACGCTCTTTAACAGATAAGCGAGCGTCTTATAAAGCGTGCGCCCGTTTAATATACATAACGCGAACACGCAGATAGCTTGCGCTGCTATGGGGAATTTCTCTGAAGAAATAAGGATAAAGGATTGCAAAAGAACAATTACGGTGTTAGATATCAAGAGCGCAACGTTCATTTTGAACTTCATATATCTTCTCGTATTTATCGCTCTGATAATAAATACCGCAAAATAGCTCAAAAAGGTTGCAATCGCGGCGCCGTTTGCCCCGAGCTTTGTCGGTATAAGCAACAGGTTGAGAATAATATTCAAGATAGCGCCGACCATTGCCGTATAGAATGAAAGCATACTCTTCTTTTCCATAAGATAGATGACGCCCATAAACGTAACCAAGCTTGAAAATACGGTGGAGCAGGTCAATATCGGTATATATTCCCAGGAAGAGAAGTATACCGAGGTGGCGATGATTTTCGTCGCAATCTGCGAAAACGCAATTAAGAAGGTGGCAGAAATAAACATTACGGCTTGGAAGTTATCGAAAATTTTTGCAAAGAAGCTCGAATGAGCATCCATGCCGTCCTTTTTCTCTCTCACAGCTGAATATTGCCACGCCTCGCAAAAGATGCCTGAAATTAAAATCAGGAGTGTCGGAAGCTTATTTGCTACTGCGTAAAGACCATTCACCTCTGCGCCGATAAAATAGCGTATCATATATCTGTCAGAGACGTTCGTAACCCACCAGAATATCGTCGTCGGGATAAGCGGGATGCTGTATCGGAGCATCGCCTTTATAGTTTTCATTTCGAAAAGCGAGAGGTCTATCTCTCTTTTTAACCTTGCGGCAATGAAAATAAAGAGCGAGCAGAGAGCGTCGGCAATAACGACCGACAATACGTACCCGACAATATCCATTTTGAAGCCGAGCAGGAATATTAAATTAAAAATAATAGTAAGAGCAGTACCTACGATACCCTGTATTGCAAAGAGCCGCATTTCTCCTCTCGCTCTGATAAATTGAGCAAAAAGCGAATGCAGAGAAGCGGAAAATGCGTACAAAACGATGAGCCAACCGTACCCATCGGTGATTTTTATGAGGTCTAAAAGCGGCGTTAAAAATGAAAAGAGAATACCGCTCGCGATGAATAAAATAAGACCTGAGGAAAGAATTTTTTTTCTGTTCGTGTTGTCGTCTATACAGAAGCGAAAAACGGCGTCATAAATTCCAAGTGACATCAAGGGAATTATGAAGTTTGCGCTTTGAGTAATCAGGTCGGCAGTTCCGAACTGCTCCGTCGTCAGACAGGCAGTATAGAACCTTACGAGGAAAAAGACCAAAAGCTTTGAGCTGAAGGTTCCTATTCCAAGTATGGTGGTGTTGGAAATTAGCTTTTTATATTTATTCATCTCCGCCAGTTTACTTCTCGCTTGCTTCTACTTGTTTTATCATATCGACACGGACGGCGTGGCGTCCGCCCTCAAAGTCAGAGGCAAGGAAAAGGTCGACGATATCCTTTGCAAGACCTGCGCCGATAACTCTTGCGCCTATGCAAAGCACGTTTGCGTCGTTGTGCATACGAGTCATTTTTGCGCTGAAGGTATCTCCGCAGACGGCGGCGCGAATACCCTTATATTTATTAGCCGTCATACTCATACCGATTCCCGTTCCGCATACGAGAATACCGAAGGAGTTGTCGAGGTCCGACTGTACGTTTTTAGCTACCGCAGATGCAAATTCGGGATAGTGGCAGGACTCGGTACTGTTCGTGCCGCAGTCGACTACTTCATAGCCCTTTTCGCTTATATATGAGATAAGCTCCTCTTTAAGTAAATATCCTGCGGAATCTGCGCCGATATATATTTTTCTCATTTTTGTTCTCCCTATATAGAATTATTTATTGTTTAATTTTTCGAGCCGCTCACGCTCGGCAGACGGCATACGCAGATAGGTAGGCGAAAACGCCGTATCGCTGACGCAAGCGCCGCTTTTTGCAAATTCATAGGCGCATATAGCGGTTGAAACTGCGCTTTGGTCGATAAGATTATAAGGCGTTTCGGGTACTGCCAAGGAATAATTCTTCAAAAACTCCTTTGCGATTTCATATCCGTCGCCCGAAAGGCGAATAGGTCTGTCTTTATATTTTTCTTCAAGCTCTGTCGCTAAATCCGAAAGGGAAATTGCCCTGTCCTCAGTCAGCCGACGTAGCTTTCCGTTTTCACATTCAAACAAGGCGTTATACACCTGATTTCTTCTCGCGTCCATAACGGGACAGTAGATTCCGTCGAGAGGGAACAGATTTTGCGCCAGGGATTCTAAGGTAGATACTGATACGCAGGGGACGTTTCTTCCGAACGCCAAGCCCTTGATTACCGCCGCGCCTATCCGCACTCCCGTAAAGGAGCCGGGGCCTACCGTGCAGGTGAAAAGCTCGATGTCGTCTATCGACAGTCCCGCCTGCTTCATTGCCGCCTCCGCCATAGGAAGCAGAAGCTCGCTGTGTGAGAGCGCATTTCTGCAAACGAAGGAAGAGAGCATCCGCGTATCCTCGCAGACACACGCGCAGGCGACCTTCGCCGTGCTATCAAGAGATAAAATCTTCAATTGCGCTTCCTCCTTCGATTATGATTTCCCGTTTATCGTCGTTTTTTTCGGTTCTTTTTATCGTGACGGAAATTGCGTCGCTCGGAATTTCATCTACAATATTTTCGCTCCATTCGCAGATGCAAAAGCCGTCCTTTTCAAGATATCCGTAAAAGTCAATGGAAACAAGGTCATCCTCGCTTTCAATTCTATACATATCGAAATGAAAAACGGGGAGAATCCCTTTTCTATATTCGTTTACGATAGTATACGTAGGGCTATGCGTCTCGCTTATAGAAATGGCGGAGCAAAAGCCCCTTGTAAAAGAGGTCTTTCCGACGCCCATATCGCCGTATAGAGCAATGAAGCTTTTCTTCGCGCCGCTATTGAGGAGCGATTGCGCCAGCTTTTTTCCGAGCGCCTCCGTCTCTTCGGGATTATTCGTATAGAGCTTCATTTGATTTCCTCCAAATAGTGAGAAATATCATCTCCTATAATATAGGAAAGTGTGTTTTTGTATTCTGCCAATCTTTTTTTTGCTTCTTCTGAATTTTCATCATAGCTTTCATCTAAAATGGCCTTCAAGAGCGTGTTCTTCGGCGTATCGTCAGGGTCTGTAAGCTCGAGCGCGTTTACGTCGTATCCGTAGTAGCGCAGGCGCAAAAGACGCAGTCCGTCGGTCAGCGCCTCGCAGAGCTTGTTTCTAATATGCCCGTAAGATGAGACGAATTCGAGCTGCTCACATTTTATACGGCTGTTAAGATAATGATGACAGCAGGGAGTGGAGAGGATGATTTTCGCCTTTAGCTCAGCGCCGTGATTTATAACGATATCGGTAGCGATATCGCAGGCGTGTAATGAGATTACCATATCGGGATGTATATCCCGCGGCGTGTTTCTCACGTCGTCGCATATAAATTTCATACCGTCAAAGCCGACGGATTTAGCGACGCCGTCGCAATATTCTATTACGTCCTTTTTTAAGTCGATACAGAGCATATAAACGTCACGGTTCTTTATATATCTCAAATAATAATAAACCGCAAAGCTCAGATAGCTTTTTCCGCAGCAGAGGTCGTATATAGTAAGGCGGCCGTTTTGCGATAGCTTCGGATAGACGTCCTCGATATGCTCGAGAAAGCGGTTTATCTGACGGAATTTGCCCTGCTTTTTGTCGTGAATACGACCGTTTCCGTCACTTATATCAAGGCGCTTGAGAAACGGCTCGTTGCCATTCAATATATAATTTTTCTGTCTGTTAAAACCGGTGGGTTTTATTTTGGCTTCGCTCGAAAGCGGGGAAGAGAAAGCTTTTTCAAGCGCGCCCTTGCCTAATAAAACCTCGCTTCCTTTTTTGCTTCTTTTGTATTCGACGTTGCAAAGAGAGGTAATTAAATTTATCTGACTGTATTTTTCAATATAATCGGAAAGCGCATTTTCCAAAAATGAGACGTCTAAGTTTGTATGAGAAACTTTTCCGTTACCCTCGGTAGCTTCAATGGCTAAATATTTTCTTTTATTATGGACGCAAAGACGTCCTACCTGCTTCTGAGCAGAATTTTCTTTTGGGCGTGAGAAAACTATTTTTTTTAGAATATCCGCCTGACAGGATTTTATAATAAGTGTTATCAGCTCTGCTCTTATGCTCATTTTTTATTCCTACGAAAATAAAATTTGTTTTCCTCGCCCTTTAGCAGACGCTGAATGTTCGTTTTGTGGCAGGCGATGACGATTATAGCCAAAATTACGCAGATAACCGTAATCAATGGACTGTAAGTACCTTCGCCAAGAATTATTTCCATAAGGCCCTGCATAGCTAACGGCAAAAGTCCTGCCACTACTATAGAGCCGAGAGAAATATATTTCGTCATTGCGACGAGCGCAAGGAAAACTAAAAGCAACGCAGAAAAAATAGGGGGCGCGAGTATCAATATCATAGTCGCTGTGCAAAGCACACCCTTTCCACCCTTAAAGCGATAGTAAATCGGCTTAATATGCCCAATTGTGCAGAGAAGCCCGTTTAGATAGCACATTTCGTTCCAGGAAACGCCGTGCGCATACCTGAAGCCAAAGAGAAAAGCAGTCAGGAGAAGCGCTACGGCAACCTTAAGTATATCGCCTATAAGCGTGAAGATCGCCGCCCGCTTTCCGTAGGTGCGTATCATATTTGTCAAGCCCGCATTTTTGCTTCCGAAATTTCTTATATCCTCGTTATACAGCAGCTTTGAAATTATAATTGCGCTGTTGATACTGCCGAGCAAATAAGAGAAGATAGCAGAAAGCACGATGCAGGAAATAAATGCTATATATACTTCAAAAGAGTCGGTGCTCGCTCCGTATAAGGCGTTAAACAATCCGTTTTGCAGCATAAGTCCTCCGTGTGATGAGTGATATTATTTCTTTCGGTCGAATAACCGACTGAGACGGTCCGAGTTTTTCTTCAGGCGTTTTTCTGCCTCGAGCGGC
Organism: Eubacteriales bacterium; assembly: GCA_045587025.1. Lineage (GTDB taxonomy): Bacteria > Bacillota > Clostridia > Oscillospirales > CAG-272 > UBA1740. The sequence goes on along the minus strand of JAZNBK010000013.1, from coordinate 31,781 downwards.
TGTCTTATAGCGGAAACGGGTTTTCCGTCCTCAAAAATAAGCAGCGCGATATCCCTTTCAAGCAGGTCGGGAAATTCCGCCTTAGAAAGAATAATTTCCTCTCCCGTTTCGTCGGAAATACAGACGATGGAGTTTTCTTCTATTCTGTCAATTGCGACCTTTATTTGCTTCAAGATATTGCCTCCCTCGGATTTATAAATAGAGATAAGAAAACAATTAAAAATTACAATATAATTATACCATTTTTTAGAATAAAGTCAATAGAAAAGAAGTAGAAAGATAGGAAAGCGAGCGCTAAAATAAAAATAGCCTTTACCGCTTCTTTGAACGCATATAAGCATTGCCAAATTAAAATTTTTATGCTATACTGTTTGTAGATTAAAACGAGAAAAGAGAAAAATATGATAAGGGAAATAGAAGAATTTTTCGCTTCGGAAGGTATAGAATTTTACGGAGTTCTTCCAATCGAGGAATGCTACATAAAAAAAGAACGTCTTTTGTGTGGGAAGGGAGAGTTTTCTCCCAAAAGCGCGATATGCTTTTTAGCGCCTTATTATACGGCAGAAGGGAAGAACATATCCAAATATGCAGTTTCAAGGGATTATCATCTGTATATGCGAAATCTTACCGAAAAGCTCACAGAGCATTTAAAAAAACTTTGCCCCGATAGTAGCTCATATGGCTTTTCCGACCATTCACCCATTAACGAGCTATATGCCGCCGCAAAATGCGGACTTGGCGTTATAGGCGATAACGGACTTTTGATAAATGAAAAGTATTCATCCTTCGTCTTTATAGGCGAGGTTTTTACCGATGTTTTGCCGAGTGAGTTAGGATATAATGGAGTCAATGAGATAAAGCATTGCCTTAAATGCGGGAAGTGTAAAAACGCCTGCCCAACAGGCGCGCTTTCAGATTATAATAACGCCTGCCTATCTGATATAACTCAAAAAAAAGGCGAGCTTTCGCCTGAGCAGCTGATGCTTATGATAGAGAATAATACCGTTTGGGGATGTGATATCTGTCAGGACGTTTGTCCTTATACCGAGAGGGCGAAAAAGAATAATACTATAACTACTCCGATACGGTTTTTCCATTGCGATACTCTTGACGAACTAACTCTTGCGACCTTGGATGAAATGGACGACGAGACGTTTTCGCTTCGCGCATATTCTTGGAGAAAACGGGATACCATAAGACGTAATCTCGTTTTGACAGAAAAGAGAAGCGTTAGAAATGGCAAATCAAAGGATTTTGAAAAGGAATAAAGGAAAAGAAAATTACAAAAATGAAAGCGTGTTGGCAGATGAATTGCTCGTTCGGCAGAGTGAGAGCTTCATACAGCACGAGGCGAAGAACTATTTTTCATTTTTGATTAGAGTGTTGAGAAAAAGCGATTCATATAGGGCGTATGAAAAATTCAATTCGCGCTTAAAGCCGTTCTTCTTTATTTATAGAATTTTAAAGGTGCTTTTTATCGCTATTGCGTGGATTCAGGCGAGCGCACTGCTCCTGATTTTGCTTCTTATCGCTCTGATAATTTTCCCCGTCGCTTTAATGCTCCTATTTATTTTGGCGTTCTTTGCTCGGATAAATGCAAAATATGAAAACGTTAAAATTTCTCGCCTTATAGAGAATAAAAGGGTTTTGGTTTTCTTTCGCAGGCAGGGCTTTTCTCGCTTTTTCTGCGAGCATTTAAAGGAGCTTTCGAAGAGCTATACTGTAATAGTAATCATACCAAGACCGATAAAAATTTTTGAAGAAAAACGCCCACTTTTTCTGAATTGCGAAAAGGCAGGCGACAATATAATCGTGCTATACGAGCATTATTTTTTTGAGGTAAGAAGAAAATTTCTTTCAAAATCCACATCGGTATTTTACGTATATTAAAGACGACGGTTGTGAACCCTGTTAAAGGTTTAGAGCTATGAGCGCCTTGCGCGTTATTAGTTCGCTTGAGCGAACGTTATGTTTGTCTTTCTGATCTTAAACTTGGCGTAGCCAATCATAACGATGCGTAGCATCTCATCGCTCATATCTTGCCGACAGGCAATTATAACAGAAAAAAGCACTGCGAGAGCAGTGCTTTTTTCTGGCCCGCTTGACAGGAGTTGAACCTGCGACCATCGGAATCGGAATCCGGTACTCTATCCAGCTGAGCTACAAGCGGATATGGTAATTATAGCACGAAAAGTTCAATTTGTAAATATCTTTTTCCTGCAAAAATTATCTTTGAAAATTTATTTTCAAAATCCAAGTGTTTCTCTAAAAGATATAGCGTTTCTATTGACTTTTTTTGCATATTATGGTATTATTTTAGCGTACAGAAAAAAACGGAGGTTCATAAAATGAATTTTTTTGACGAATTGGCGAATTACGATAAAGAGATTTACGAAGCTTGCTCTGCCGAGCTTGAAAGACAACAGCACAATATCGAGCTTATTGCTTCCGAGAATATCGTTTCTAAGGGTGTTTTGCTCGCTATGGGTTCTGTTTTAACTAACAAATACGCTGAGGGTTATCCCGGTAAAAGATATTATGGCGGCTGTGAAAAGGTAGACGTTGTAGAAAATATAGCGATAGAGAGAGCGAAGAAGCTTTTCGGTGCTGAGCACGCGAATGTTCAGCCGCATAGCGGCGCGAGCGCAAACCTCGCCGTATTTTTCGCCCTGCTCGAGTGCGGTGATACCGTAATGGGACTTAATCTTGCCCACGGAGGACACCTCTCGCACGGATCGCCTGTAAACATTTCGGGTAAATACTTCAACATCGTGCCGTACGGCGTAAATAAAGAGACCGAAACGCTCGACTACGAGGATATGCGTAAAATTGCGCTTGAATGTAAGCCGAAGATGATTATTGCAGGCGCGAGCGCTTATTCAAGAACTATTGATTTCGCAAAAATCAGAGAAATTGCTGACGAGGTCGGCGCATACCTTATGGTAGATATGGCGCATATCGCAGGTCTTGTTGCCGCAGGACTGCATCCGAACCCCGTTCCTTATGCAGACGTTGTTACTACCACCACGCATAAGACCTTGCGCGGTCCGAGAGGCGGACTTATCTTGTGCAAGGAGAAGTACGCTAAGCAGATAGATAAAGCGATATTCCCCGGCACACAGGGCGGACCTCTTATGCACATAATTTCCGCGAAGGCAGTCGCTTTTGGCGAAGCTCTTACAGATGAATTTAAAGAATATCAGACGCAGATCGTTAAGAACTCGAAGGCATTCTGCGAGGCGCTTATAAAAGAGGGCTTCCGCGTCGTTTCGGGCGGAACGGACAACCATTTGAGCTTAATTGATTTGAGACCCTTTAACATAACGGGAAAGGATCTTGAAAAGAAGCTCGACGAGGTACACATTACGGTTAATAAGAACGCAATTCCCGACGATCCCGAAAGTCCGTTTGTTACGAGCGGTATCCGTGTTGGAACTCCTGCCGTAACGACAAGGGGCTTCAAGGAAGATGAGATGCGTCAGATAGCGAAATGGATAAGAGAAATTGCCGCCGACTTTGAGGGCAACCGTGACAGAGTAAGAAGCGAAGTTATCGCTTTGTGCGAGAAATATCCGATTTACAACTAATAAACGTTAGCGCGCCCGTTTTAAAGTGGGCGCGCAATTTTCTTTATATAGAAAAACAGGGCAGAGAAAACTCTGCCCTGACGTTTTTTTGATAATTAGTCGATAACCTTTACAATGTAAGGAGCCATTTCAGCTTCCAATTGAGCTCTTTCTTCAGCCGCTGCCTTTTCTGCTGCGAGCTTCTCGGCTTTTTCAGCTTCTCTGCGAGCCATTTCCTCGATCTTCTTCGTGTCCTCAATCAATGCCTTCATAGAAAGACTGAGCTTGCGGTTTTCGTCGTCGATTTCTGTAATCATAACGTCGACCTCTTGACCGATAGAAAGCACATCCTTCGGATTTTCAATTCTGTCGTGAGAAATTTTTGAAATATGAATAAGACCGTCTACGTTCTCGTAAACCTCAGCGAAAGCGCCGAAGGGCATGATGTTTACTATCTTTGCCTTAACTACGTCGTTTACGCTATACTTCTGGGTGAACTGATACCAGCTATCCATTTCCTGCGTCTTGTAGCCGAGAGAAATGCGCTTCTTTTCTGCGTCGAATTCCTTAACGAATACGTCAATCACCTGACCGAGTTCAAGGACCTGTGAAGGATGCTTGATACGCTTCCAGGAAAGCTCGCTGTTGTGAACCATACCGTCAATGCCGCCGAGGTCAATAAATGCGCCGTAGGGAACGAATGACTTAACGGTACCCATATAGTGCTTGCCTACCTCAACGCCTGCCCAAGCTTCTGCTTCCTTAACCTTGCGCTCCTCGTTAAGAATAACGCGGATAGAAGCGATAGCTTTCTTATGGCGCTCGTCAACGTCCAAAAGTTTAACGCGCTGTGTTGTGCCAACAAGCACGGAAAGATCAGCGTCCTTTGCAAGACCGCTCTGAGATGCGGGAATGAAAACTTCATTTCCGTCGATAGAAATGAGCACGCCGCCCTTAATTGCCTTTGTGATTTTGCCTTCGAGAACAACGCCCTCCTTGTACTTCTCGCACAAGTCGATCCAGTTCTTGTCTGCGTCTACTCTCTTCTTCGAAAGAGTAGCAGTTCCTTTTCCGTCCTCAACTCTGATAACGAAAGCAGTAATTTCACTGCCTATCGTAAACATCTTATGCAGGTCAGCTGAATTATCGTCGGTAATCTGCTCGCGCGGAATTACGCCTGTAACCTTGGTACCGAGGTCAACGTAGATTTCATTGTTTGAAATCGCTGTTACGATACCGTGCACTGTTTCCCCTGTATGTAAAGTTTTGAGTGAGTCCTCCAACATTTGTTCAAAATTTTCGCCGTTCATTTTTTTAAAAACCTCCATTATTATACCGTTAGGGGTTGAAGCCCCTGCGGTTATTGCTATTTTATAGCAGTTGTTGTAATCTGATAAGCAGATATCACTCGCCGTCTCTATCCATTTTGTATTAGGACAGTAGCTGCTGCAAAGCTCGTAGAGCTTTCGCGTATTCGAGCTTGTCCTACCTCCGATAACGATGACCGCATCGGAATTTTTAGAAAGCTCGAGGGCTTCGTTCTGTCTGTTTTCAGTCACACTGCATATTGTATCAAAAAAAATCGCATTTGTATATAGTTTTTCGAATTTTTTTTGACTTTTTTTCCACAAATTTAAACTTTGTGTCGTTTGAGAAGCTAAAATTATCTTTTTTTGGGATAAAATGTCGGAATTAATCAGCTTTTCGAGCTCCTCCTCAGTGGCAAACGTGTGTCGCTCGCCCGAAACGTAGCTCAAAATTCCTTGCACCTCGGGATGATTTTCCGATCCCAAAAGTATAAAGTGGGTGTCGCTTGAGGTATTTTCGTCTGCAATTTTGTGTATTCGCTTTACAAAAGGGCAGGTCATATCTATAATTTTCAGGTTAGGATTTTGCGCCTCGATTTCCCGCAGCGCTTCTTCGCTCTGCTTTTGAATTCCGTGCGTTCTGATTAAGATATAGATTTTTTTGTTTTCCTGAATATTTTTTGCCCTTTGTATAGCGTCCTCTACGCTAATAGAAAACACGCCGCATTCTTCGAGCGACTTTATATAAGTATCGTTATGAATGAGATTACCGAGCGTATAAATTTCGGTGTTTTCATCTCTTTCCTTGACGAGAGCTTCGACGTAGTCGGTGGCTCTCTTAACGCCAAAGCAGAAGCCCGCGTTTTTTGCTATCGTAATGCTCATCAATTTTCCTCGCACGGCGAATTGGAATTATCCCGAGTAAAATCACCTAAGCGGCAAATTTCAGCAAATACCTTTTCGGTAGCGTTTTTGTATTCCTCGTTTCCGCCCTTTGTGAAACTAAATTCATCATAACCTATGGGCTTTCCGATAATTATATTTACCGTGCGGAAAAGAGCGTATTTTTGTTTTTTGGTCTTTATACAAACGGGGAGCATGGGCGCCTTTGAATAATAGGCAATCATACCTGCGCCGTTTTTGATTTTCGTGTCTGCCGGATTTTTTCCCTTGCATCTCGTGCCCTGAGGGAATATCGCCACAAGCTCGCCTGCCTTTACAAGCTCTATTGCCTTTTTAATCGCGCCTATGTCGCTTCCGCCTCTGTCGAGCTTGCAAGCGCCCAAAGCGGTAATGAGAGAGCGAAGCACGGGGATTTTGTATAGCTCTGCCTTCGCCATATAACGCAGCCGTCTGTTCCTCGGGAAGCAGGCGGAGATGGCAAGGACGTCAAGAAGGGAAACGTGATTTGCGCATACGACACAGCCGTTATATTCGGGCACGTTTTCAACGCCTGTTACCTTGGTGTGCAGAAAAAACTTAAAAATCCTCGAAAAAAAGTTGTAAAAATTAGTGTAGAAGCGAGTTTGCTCGGTCGTCTTAAACAGAGCGTTATTTATAATTCTTATCGCCTCGTCTATGGTTTGCTCAACGTTTAGGTCGGAATTGTCGAGCAAAATAGCGTCCGCTGCGGCGACGGCGGGAGCAACGCTTCTCGTGCTGTCGTTTTCGTCGCGCGTCTGCATATCGTTAAATACGTCCTCAAAGGTCGTTTCGATACCCTTAGCCGTCAGTTCTTCAAATCTTCTTTTTGCGCGCGCTTCAAGCGACGCGGTTAAAAATATCTTAACGTCTGCGTTCGGAAATATAACGGTGCCGATATCTCTGCCGTCCATGATAACGTTATTCGATTCTCCGATAGAACGCTGGGTATCTAAAAGGAAGGAGCGCACCTCGGGAATTGCCGAGACCTTAGAAGCGTACATGGAAATTTCAGGGGTTCTGATAAATCCGTTCACGTCCTCGCCGCAGAGCATAACGTGCTGCTCTCCGTCCGCAAAGCGCAAATCGAGCGAAATGTCAGGCAACTGCTCGATAACCGAGCTAGTATCGTCAGGACTGATGCCCTTTCTTTGTATATATAAACCGATGGAACGGTAGAGCGCTCCCGTGTCTACGTAGACGATATTCATTTTTTTGGCTATTGCCTTTGCAAGACTGCTTTTTCCTGCGCCGCTTGGCCCGTCAACTGCGATTTTAAACATAATATATACCTTTCTGTTATTCTGCTGAATTTTTTCCCGCTAAATAAGCGGTTGAAAATGCTATTTGAAGATTATAGCCACCCGTATATGCGTCCAAATCGAGAATTTCTCCCGCGAAATACAGACCGTAAACAAGCTTGGACATCATAGTTTTTGGAGAAACCTCTTTTACGTCCACGCCGCCCGAGGTTATAATAGCTTCGCTTATTGGGCGAAAGCCCTTGATTTCAAATTCCAAGCCCTTAAGCAGCGAAAGAATTTTTTGCCTCTCGGCTTTCGTAATGGAATTAACCTTTTTCGTTGGCTCAATTCCCGTAAGCTCTATAAAAACGTCTATCATTTTAGACGGCAAAAGGTCTGAAAGCGAGTTTGCAAAATCTCGGTTTGAATACTTTTCAAAGTCGGAAAGCAACCGAGCGTCCAACTGCTTTTCGTCGAGCGCCGGCTTCATATCTATCTTGAGCTTCAGGTTGTCGAGCGAAACTCCCTTGATGTGTGAGGAAGCACTCAAAATCATAGGTCCGCTAACGCCGAAGTGCGTGAAAAGCATTTCACCAAAGTCGGTATATATTACCTTGCCGTTTTCTTTGTTTATTACACTAAGTCCGACGTTTCTGAGCGATAAGCCCTGCATACGTTGGCATAGCGTACCCTTTATCTCTATAGGGACGAGCGATGGCGAAATGTGGGTTATCGTATGCCCCAAATCCTTGGCTAATTTATAGCCGAAGCCGTCAGAACCGGTTTGCGGATAGGACATTCCGCCTGTCGCCAGAATAACTGCGTCGAAGAAGTAACTTCTGTTGGTTTTAACACCGACTATCCTTCCGTCCTCAGCGATAAGCGAGGTTACCTTTTCACGAATTATGTCTGCGCCATCGATATATTTCTTTAAGGCGTCAACGATATCGGCAGAACGGTCTGAAACAGGGAAAACTCTGTTTCCTCGTTCCGTCTTTAACGGAACGCCTAAATTCTCAAAGAAAGACATCGTTGAATATGAATCAAATTCCGAGAGGGCAGTATACATAAATCTCGGGTTTTTCGTAATATTTGTCATAAAGTCGCTTTGCGAGCAATTGTTCGTTACGTTACATCTGCCCTTGCCCGTTATGAGAAGCTTTTTTCCCAAAATGGCGTTCTTTTCGAAGATAGTAACCTTTGCTCCGTGCAGAAGCGCGGTACCCCCTGCCATCATTCCCGCAGCGCCTCCGCCTATAATAGCTACACTTTTTACGTTATTGCTTTGCATAAACTTCGTATTCTTCCCAAATTCTTTCCAGCTTGTCGAAGCGCTCCTTAACCTCTGAGTGCTTCAGCTTTGCAATCTGGGCTATCATTGCGTTTATGATGCTGAGAGGAGCGACAAGCGAGTCTACGTAAGACGCCATATCGCTTTGCGCAGTCAAAAGCTGATTTGCGTACGGCGCAATGGGCGAGCTTTTGCTGTCGGTCAATGCAATGACGTCAGCTTTCTGCGCTCTTGCATATTTAACTGCGCTAACTGCCTTTGAGGAATATCTCGGGAAGCTTATAGCTATCATCACGTCGTCAGGGGATATATTTAAGGTCTGCTCAAAAACCTCGCTTGTGCCCGAGGGCTGAAGGAGCTTCACGTTTTCGAAAATCATACTTAAATTGAAATGTAAAAAGGATGCGAGATATGAGGACGAGCGAACTCCGAATATATATATCTGCTTTGCATTAATAATCGCATTTACTGCCTCGTCAAAGGAGCTTCTGTCGATATTTTCAAGGGTGAATTTAATCTTTTCAATGTCGGACGTCATTACCTTTGAGAGAAGGTCGCCGTCGCCTATACGAAGATTAGTAATTTCTATTCTCTGATTAGGCGTTAATCTTGTGCGTACAAGCTCTTGAACGGCTCTTTGAAATTCGGGATAACCGTCGAAGCCAAGTTCGGTCGCAAATCTGACAACGGTAGATTCAGAAACCCCTGCCAATTCACCAAGCTTGGCGGCAGTCATATATGCGGTTTTTTCATAACTGTTCATTATAACGCTTGAGATGCGCTTTTGCCCTTTTGAGAGCGTGGGCATTTTAGCTTCAATAAGCGCTGAAATATCATTTGTCATATACAACTTTATCCCTTCTTTTTTGTCTCGTCACTGTAAAGTGATATTATTAAGTATACCACTTTTTTTGATATTTTGCAAGTAATATGCGAAATTATTTTAATAGTAGAAATTAAAAGCGCAAAGAGAAAAGATGAGCCGATATGAAACTCATATCGGCTACTTGATTTTTTATATTACCAATTAAATCAGAATTTATTTAACGCAATTTTTATACGGGAAAGCGTTTCTTCTTTTCCGATTACTTCCATAATTTCGGTTGCGCCACCGGGCGTTACCGACATTCCGGAAGCGGCAATTCTTATACACCACATAAGAGTACCCGATTTTATTTCGAGCTTTTCGGAAAGCGCTACCAACGTACTGTAAAGAGAGTCGTTATCCCACGCAGCTTGAAGTTCAAGGACCGAAAGCGCTTGCGTTAAAATCTCAGGTGCGTTTTCAAGCGTTACCTTGTTTTTCTTGTTTACGAACAGCTCCACGTCATATTCAGGCAACTCGATGAAGAATGAAATTTTTTCGTCTATATTGCTGAGCTTGTCGAGACGCGAGCAGAGAAGAGAAAGCATTTTTTCCTTGTTCACGTTGTTTGGTATCTCGCTCTTGATAAAGGGAGCGACGGCATTTTTGAATTCATCGAACGGCATCTTTCTTATATATTCGCCGTTAAACCAAAGAAGCTTGTCAAAATCGAATACCGAAGGCGATTTGCTTACGCCTTGTATAGAAAATTCCGCTTCAAGCTCTTTAAGCGTGAAGAACTCGCTTTCGGAATTTTTGGGGCACCAACCAAGCAAAGCGATGTAGTTAACGATTGCCTCTGGCAGATATCCGTCGGCGACTAAATCCTGAAAACTGACGGCGCCGTGTCTTTTCGAGAGCTTTGAGATGCTTCCGTCCTCGTTTCTTCCCATAAGCAAGGGCAGATGAACGTAGGTCGGTCTCTCCCATCCGAAAGCGTCGTATAACAATACGTATTTTGGCGTAGAGGTGAGATATTCGCTACCTCTTACCACGTGGGTAACACCCATAAGATAGTCGTCTACGACGTGAGCGAAATTGTAGGTAGGATAGCCGTCCGCCTTCATCAAAATTTGGTCCTGAAGCTCGGAATTATCTGTGGAAATTTCTCCGAAAACCTCGTCGACGTAGCTCGTTTTTCCCTCGAGCGGCATTTTTTGACGAATTACGTAGGGTGTGTTGTTCGCAAGTTCTCTGTCGATTTCTTCCTTTGAAAGATTACGGCAATGTCTGTCATATCCGCCTGTCGCATCATTTTCGTGAAGCTCGGTTAAGCGCTCCTTGGTACAGAAGCAGTAATATGCGTAGCCATTATCCACCAGCATTTTCGCATATTTTGCATAAATATCTTTTCTGTCACTCTGAATATACGGACCGTGCTCGCCGCCGACGAAAGGTCCTTCGTCATAATTCAAGCCGGTTACTTTCAAGGTGTTTATAATTACGTCTGTAGCGCCCTCGACAAGACGTTCTCTGTCTGTGTCCTCAATTCTGAGAATAAAGTCGCCTCCGTCATGCTTGGAAATGAGATAAGAATAAAGCGCAGTCCTCAGGTTTCCTATATGCATATAGCCGGTAGGACTTGGCGCAAATCTGGTAACTGTTTTTTTGTTTTCCATTGTCTTTGCCTCTTTTATAATAAAAATTTCTTTATTGTTTGCATAAGTTTTTAATTCAGAGCGCTTTTGTCACAAATAAAAATTGACTTTTAGTGTCCTTATAATGTATAATATCATAAAAAGATGAATTTTTCAAGCATGGAGGCGAAAAATGTTCAAGAGTATTTTTTTAAAACAGCTTATGACGTTTGGATTGATTATAATGCTAAGCTTTGTGCTTTTGATTTCTATAATAATTTCCATTGTAAACGGATATTCGCTGAGCCAAAACACCGAGGATGTAAAATGGACAGCCACCGCTTCAAAAACAACGATAGAAGAATGGATAGAGATGGATGATGGCATCGCATTTTCCGACTTCATTTCAGAGAGGGAAGAAAATCTTGAAAAGCTCGCATCAGCTTTCTTTTTAAGCAATGATAAAATGCTGTTGTTTATTACCGATACCGACGGAAATATAGTATTCAGCATAAATAAAGGCGGGGAAAATCTTCTTAATCAAGCTATCCCGAAAGAAATAATAGACGACACCTTTTCGCGCGGAGAGTATTATTCCGTTTCAAACCTCTCGAATTCTTTAATGGTGAAGCACATAATATACGGATTTTCGATTAAAAATCATAGTGGAGAGGTTTTAGGGGCGATATACGCAGGTATGGAATCGTCAGCCGACAATGCGCTTATGAGCATTATGACGAAAACGGTTATAACCTCGTCACTTTGGATAGCTATCGCCGCTTTAATTGCCGTGTATTTCATGAGCGAAAGAATGGTAAGTCCGCTTCGTAATATGTGCTTGGTTTCAAAAAAATTTGCGAAGGGAAATTTTGACGAGCGCGTAGCAGTGACGGGAAGGGATGAAATAGCCGAGCTGTCTATTGCGTTTAACAATATGGCAGAATCGCTTGAACAGCTTGAGAATGTGCGTAACTCCTTCGTTGCGAACGTGTCGCACGATTTACGCACGCCGATGACTACGATTTTAGGCTTTATCGAGGGCATAAACAGTGGAGCTATTCCAAAGGAACAGCACGCGTATTATCTGAATATAATTTCCTCCGAGGTGAAACGTCTTTCTCGACTTGTTACTGAGCTTCTCGACGTATCGCGTCTTGAATCGGGAAAGAGAAATTTCACCTTTGATAAGTTTGATATATGCGAAATGGCGCGCCTTATTTTAATTTCCTTCGAGCAGAAAATCGAAGATAAAAAGCTAAACGTAGAGTTTGAGTGCGCGAAAGACAACATAATGGTTTATGCGGATAAGGACGCAATTCATCAGGTTCTTTATAATCTTTGCGATAACGCTATAAAGTTTTCACGGGAAAAGGCGCTGTTCAGGGTTTCGATTCTATATGGCGAGCACGGAAAAATAAAGGTCTCCGTTTATAACGAGGGCGACGGAATTTCCGAAGAGGATCTTCCTTACGTATTCGACCGTTTCTATAAGAGCGACAGAAGTCGCGGACTTGACAAGGCGGGCGCGGGATTAGGTCTTTATATCGCAAAGACTGTCGTCGAAGCGCAGGACGAAAAGATAGCTGTAAAGAGCAGATCGGGCGAGTATTGCGAATTTATCTTTACCTTGACCGAAAAATCTTAATTTTAAAGCGAGGAGGGCAGAATGGACAGAGTGATTTTACATTGCGATTGCAATAGTTTTTTTGCGTCCGTCGAATGTATGCTCAATCCCTCGCTGAAGGATTTGCCGGTTGCCGTTTGCGGCAGCGAGGAGGCACGGCACGGTATAGTGCTTGCAAAAAATGAAATAGCGAAGAAATACGGAATAAAGACGGCAGAGACAGTATGGAGCGCAAAAAAGAAGTGTAGAGATCTCGTCATTGTCCCCCCGCATCATGATGAATATATAAGAGTTTCACGCGAGGTAAACAAGATATACAGTCGATATACCGACTTGATTGAACCGTTCGGAATAGACGAATGCTGGCTGGACGTCACGGGGAGCAGAATGCTTTTCGGCGACGGGGTGAGTATCGCAAACCGAATAAAAGAGGAAATAAAAAAAGAAATAGGAATTACCGTTTCTGTCGGAGTTTCCTATAATAAGATATTTGCTAAGCTTGGAAGTGACTATAAAAAGCCGGACGCCATAACCGAAATAAACAGGGAAAATTACAAGCAAATCGTCTATTCGCTGCCTGCCGATAATCTCCTTTTCGTTGGTAATAAAACTGCCGAAGAATTGGCAAAAATGGGGATAAAGACGATAGGCGAGCTCGCTTCTGCGGACGAGAGCTTTCTCACCTACAAGTTCGGAAAGGTCGGGAAAATGCTGTTAAAATATGCGAGAGGCGAGGACGATTCGCCCGTCGCGTCAATGTATGATAAGCATGATCCGAAAAGCGTCGGAAACGGAATGACCTTTAAAAAGGACATTTCTACCGATGACGAAATTCGTATGGGAATTGCGTTTCTTTCGGAAACGATAGGAGAGCGCCTTCGCAGAAAGGGTAAAAAATGCTCAACGGTAGGCGTTACTATCAGAGACACTCTGCTGTGCAATATTTCAAGACAAAGGCAGCTTTCGCAACCTACGAATATTTCAAATGAAATTTCCGACGTCGCCTTTTCTATCGTGAAAAAGGAATGGAGAACGGGAAAACCTATAAGAACCTTGACTATTAACGTATCAAATCTTGTAGATGAGGAAAAAGCGACGAGCCAGGGTGACTTTTTTGACGATGATTATGAAAAACGGGCGAGAGCGGAGCGCCTTGACAAAGCGATAGACGGAATAAAGAAAAAGCACGGTAAGTCGGTTATTTCAAGAGCCGATATTATAGGAAACGAGCTCGGAATTTCCGTCTCGGAGAGCGACAAAGACGAATGACGGTAAAACGAAAGACCTGAACAGCGAAGAAGGTTAAGCTGCTCAGGTCTCTTTTATTTACTTAATTCAATAACGCAGTCGGAAAATTCCTTTACGTCCTCCGCCATATGCGTTACCATTATAACGGTGGAGCTTTTCAAAGCAGATCTTATTTTTTTGTAAAGAGTCTGTCTTAATTCGGCGTCAAGCTCTTTTGTCGGCTCGTCTAACAGCAAAACGCTTTTTCCCGATACGAACACTCGCGCAAGAGCAACCCTTTGCTTCATTCCGCCCGATAGCTCGTCTGGAAATTTGGACAAATCCTCTCTTGAAAAGCCAAGCTCTAAAAGCGCGTTTTTAGCGGTTTCCTTTCGATCTTCTTTATCTCCGTTCGTCACCATATAAACGTTTTCAAAAGCGCTCAACGAAGGAAAAAGACGGTATTCCTGAAAGGAAAAAGCGCACTCTGAGGGGACTACTCCGGAAATTTCACCTGAAAAATCCTTGTCGAGCCCCGCAATAATACGTAGAAGTGTGGTTTTCCCGCAGCCACTCTCTCCCGTGACAAGCGTGAGCTTGTTTCTTTCTATTTCAAGAGATAATTTATCAAAAATTACGTTGCGATTAAAAGATTTTTTTATGTCTTTAAGTATAATCTGCGACATTTGATTTCCTCCTTGAAAGAGGTTTAATTAGTTTCTTGGCTAAGTATTCAAGCGACATGCTGATTACAATTATCCATATAGTCCAGGCGAAAAGGTCGACAACCTCGAGCATTGATTTTGCGCGATACAGCTCTCTGCCGATAGAAAGCGCAGTATAGGACAGAACTTCTGCAGCGATTCCCGATTTCCACGCCAAGCCGAGCGAGGTGTTGACGGCGGATGCAAGGTAGGGGAGTGTTTCGGGAATATAAAGCGCCTTGGCTTTTTTTGCGAGCGAGAAGTCGAAAACCCGCGCCACCTCCTTTAACTCATCTCCGATACTGTCAAAGCCGGCGAGAAGATTTATATAAATTACAGGCAATACCATAATTGCGGAAATAAAGGTGGGGAGAGTATCGCTTCCCGTAAAGCTCCATACGAGTATAATAAAGGAAGCGACGGGAGTTGCGCGAAGTACGCTTATAACGGGTGAGGTGAAATATCTTACGCAATTGATTTTGTAGGATAAAATAGCGAGCGAAACGCCTAAAACAACTCCGCACAAAAATCCTTCTGTAATTCTGAGAAGCGACATAGCGCTTATACGCCAAAAGTCGACTGTTCCGAAAAGAACGGCAATTCTTTTCGCTACCTCGATAGGGGAGGGCAGGAGAAGCGGGTTGTCGAGCTTCAGCGATACGAGATGCCAAAGAAGAGGCCAAGCTACAATTGACGCGAGAACGAATATTTTTCTTTTAAATTTAATAGATTTATTCATCATATTATTTGTAGAAGTATTCTGCATCTTCATCCGACAGATAGAAATCATCGGTAGGAAGCTTTCCGCCGACTGCTTTTGCATCCATATCGAACAGTACCTTTAAAAAGCCGGATAGAGCATCCTTAAGCGCCTGTCCGTCAAGATATGCGATATTGCATTTCGGGAGCGCCTTTTTTGCGACGGCAACGTTTGGAAGTATGCCTGTGGCTGCGATCATTTCAGACGCAGAATCAAGATTTTCGGGATTAGTTACATATTCAATAGACGCCTTGTAATCGCTCAAAAATTGTTGAAGCTCTACCGCTTGGTTTTCTATTACCTCCTTGCGAGCGACTATGCAGCCCTGCGTTAAAACCGTGCTTTCGACCTTGTTCCATTCTTCTGTGAGGTCAATTGCGACAGCAAGATTTGCATTGTTCATTGACTGCGCCTTCGTCATAGCGATAGTAACCTTCGGCTCGGGCAGAAGCGCAATTTTGACTTTATCGCCCTTTGCGACCTCGCCCGTCAGGGTGTCGAGGTCCGTGTAGTCGTAGGCGAAAGTTACGTTCTCGATATTATTTTTCTCAATGATGTTTTTGAGAATATATTCGGGTGTTTGACCCGGGGTAGCGACGTATACAGTTTTGCCCTCAAGGTCGGAAAGCGACTTTATCTCACCCGTGTTATCGAGGATATATAAAACGCCCAAGGTGTTAATTGCGAGCGCCTTTACGTCACCGTTCGATTTGTTGAAGAGAGTGGCTGCGGCATTCGTGGGAAGGGCGGCGACGTCGACCTTCTTCGCTATCATATCAGACAAAAGAGTAGAGGGATCCGTGTAGATGACTATATCCTCATAGAACTGCTTGATATCGGCGTTTGACTCGCCGTCACTCGTCTTTAAATCGCTTGCAAGCTTTGCGATCCCCATACCCGTCGTGCCTGAAAGAACGCCTATTTTCAAGGGGTTTTTAGGTGTTTCTGATTCGCCTGTAGTATCGCTCGGCTGATTTGGGATATTATTGTGGCAACCCGCAAGGGAGAGTAAAAGCATTGATAAAATTAAAAGTGCGCATAAAAGTTTTTTCATTTTTTTCTTGTCCTTTCTTTTGTTTGAAACTGTTTATTTGTTTAAAATTTTTTTAAGACCTTCGTTATCTTTTATCGTTATTGCAGATGCGTCTCTTGAAATAAGCCCCGCTTCTTCAAAGGAAGAGAGAATTCTGTAAAGCGACGCACGGCCAACACCTAAGGACGATGAGATTTGCTTCATATTAAGGTTTGAAACCATTCTTCCGTCACAGGAGTTTTCCAATAAAAATTTGGCGATTTTTTCTTCTGCCGAGCGAGCTGCAAAGAAATTTATTTTCTCGTTTAAGAAATAAATTTTATTGGATAGGAATAAAATATAGTTCATCGCTATCTGCGGAAAGCTTCTTATCATCGCTTCCATATGCGCTTGTGAAATGAACATTATGGTGCAATCCGACTTTGCGTATATTGATGTCGGGAAAAGCTCTGCTTCTCCGAACAGAACAGAAGCGCCGAAAGAGTCTCCGACAGAAAGCGTTGAGAGCAGAGTTTTCTTTTCCGAGTTTGCTCTGTATACCTCCGCCTTGCCGCCCAAAATGAAGGCGATAGAGCGCTCGAAGCTTTCCGTATCAAATATTTTTTCGCCCTTGCTATATTTTGCTAAGGTATATTCAGAGAGCTCGAGAATTTTTCTCGTTTGTTCTGCGCTTATCCCCTTGAAAATAAAGGGAATTTCCGTCAGATTTCTTTCTTCAACGGTAAAATTTTGCATACCCACCTCGAAAGTGTCTTATTTGAGACATATTATATCACGTTTCTTAAAAAAAGTCAATATAAAAATCTAAAAAAACACGAAAAAATTTTTAAAAAAATATTAAAAACGTGCGAATAAAAGTAGTCAAAATACTTGCAAAACAAAAAATCGTGTGTTATAATGTATTTATAATTAATATGTAGGGTAACGAAACAACTCATCCGCAAACGGCTTTTTTGCAGGGTGATTATCATAAAAACAAATAGAGAGGTAAACCATGGCTTTACTGAATTCGGTTTTGAAAAGCGACAATTGGCTCTCCGGCTTCTTGTCTTTTATAAAAATTCAGCTCACTAACATATCCTTCGCGGATGTTTTGGATATATTTATTTTGGCGTTTATGCTTTATTTTGCAATTAAATTTTTCCATGTAAGCAGGGCGGGAAAGCTCATTTTCGGCGTTGCTGTCTGGGTTGTATTTTTAGTTCTTGCCCGTCTTTTTGAGCTTTATGCCGTCGGCTATATTCTCAATTATTTTCTTCAGGCGGGAATTATCGCTATAGTTGTAATATTCCAGCCGGAGCTCAGAGAATTGCTTGAAAAGGTTGGAACCGAGCCGTTAAAAGGATTTCGTAATTTTTCGAGCAGCAAGACGAGCGAGAAAAACGCGTTTATAGATGCTATTTGCGAAGCGGTAGTGGATATGGCGCGTACAAAGACAGGCGCATTGATAGTTATCGAAAGAAGCTCGCACGTTGGTGAAATTATTCGCTCTGGCGTGGAAATGGACGCTAAAATTTCTCCGTATTTAATCAGAAACATATTTTTTGACGGTTCTCCCTTGCACGACGGAGCCGTTGTCATCAAGGATATGAGGATCGCTTCGGCGGGTTGTCTTTTGCCGTTAACTCGACGTGTTGACGTTGACCTCGATTTAGGAACTCGCCACCGCGCCGCTATCGGTATGAGCGAGGTGAGCGATGCTATCGTTATAGTTGTTTCTGAGGAGACGGGGACTATCTCGATTGCTTGCGAAAGAGATTTTACAAGGAATTATACGCATCAGGCGCTGAGCTCTAAGCTTCATCAGCTTCTTTCTTCCCCTGCGTATGATAAGAGCAAGACAGAAAATGAGCCACAGCCGTCTTCAAATGACGAGAATAACTGATTTTTGGTGGGATTTGTTATGAAATTTAGATTTGACAAAGAAAAAATAAATAAAATTATTCCCTTCGCTATTTGCCTTTTCATTGCTTTTCTCGTTTGGCTGTACGTTATGTACGCAAACGCGCCTAAGTATACGCATACCTTTGAAGATATTCCCGTCGAGGTCGGAGACGTACCGTCAAGATTTTTGGACTGCGAGGTAAAAATAGAGCTTGATCGCGTTTCTGCTGATTTTTACGGAACAAACGTAGCTCTTTCCAAATGTGAAAGAAGCGGTATAAAGGGACACATAAATCTGACGAAGTTTTCAGAGCCGGGCAGTTATGAGGCGGAGGTAATATTTGACTATCCCACAGGAGCTGCGCTCGATTGTCGGGATACCGTAAAGGTGCCGATAATTATAAGCGAACCCCAGATTTATATGAAGCCGTTTACGCAAATACCCGTTGTTATAGAAAATAATAATCTGCAATACGAAGCTATCTTGGAGCAATTTGATGTTACGTCTATGCCGGATTCGGTGGACGTCGTTATATCCTCCTTTGATGAAGCTATCCTTTCAGCTTCTCAGGATAAAGTAAGGGCGATAGCTGACATTAGCAGCTTGAATATTTTTGGAGCAGGGGAGTACCCCTCAGTGAAGTTGAAATTTGTCTGCGACGGAATTGAGATAGTGGAGCACGCCAATAATATTTATATTTCCATTTTGGTTTCGCCGAAGGACTCTGAAACAGATTGATGCATGCAATCCGGCAAGGTGTCAACCTTGTCGGACTTGCTTTTTTAAAGGATATTGTGCGGGAGTAATAATGAACAAGAAAACTTACATTCTCAAGGATATTAAGCTTCCGCTTGATTGCGAAAGCGAGGGAGCTGTACGCTTCGCAAAAAAACGCTTAAAAGGTATGCGTCTTTTGCCTGACAACGCGGAATTTTACATTTATAGACGCTCGGTGGACGCAAGAAAAAAGCAGGACATAAAGCTCGTATATTCCGTCGCTATATGCGGAAATTGGAGCGAGGCGGAAGAGGAAAAGCTACTTAGGGCGAACCTTACGCGTCTCGCTGAAAGCGAGCCGAGCGTGTCCTATGGGGATAAACCGCTTAAAAGCCGCCCCTTGATAGTCGGCTCAGGACCTGCGGGAATGTTTGCCGCATTGCTATTGGCTGAGAATGGGTATTCGCCTATACTCATAGAACGTGGCGGAAACGTTTTTGAAAGAGCGAAGCAGATAGAAAACTTTGTCTTTTCACGAAAGCTCGACCTTAACACCAATATTCAGTTTGGCGCGGGAGGCGCAGGCACCTTTTCCGACGGAAAGCTGGTTACGAGAATTAACGATGCGTCCTCTGCCTACGTTATCCGCCGTTTTGTCGAATTTGGCGCTCCGCAGAGCATTAAATATCTTGCAAAACCGCATATAGGAACGGATTATCTGCAAACGGTAGTAGATAGAATTTTAGAAAAAATAACCTCGCTTGGCGGGGAGGTACGCTACCACACTTGCTTTGAGGGCGTTTCTGAAAAGGCGGACGGCACGCTTGAGGTAAGGACGAATCGCGGCAATATTCAATGCGGAATTTTAGTGCTCGCTACAGGTCACAGCGCAAGAGATACTTATGAAAAACTGATAGATTCCGGCTTCGCAGTAGAGCCAAAGGCGTACTCTGTCGGCGTCAGAATAGAGCACCTGCAGAGTGAGATAAACGAGGCGATGTATGGCGATTTTGCAGGTCATAGAGCCCTTCAAAACGCAGAATACGCATTGTCGGCAAACACCGACGAAAGAGGAGTATACACCTTTTGTATGTGTCCCGGGGGACAGGTTGTCGCGGCTACAAGTGAAAACGAGGGCGTCGTAGTTAATGGAATGAGCAACTATTTGCGAGACGGGAAAAACGCAAATTCTGCCGTGGTCGTGTCGGTTTTCCGTGATGACTACGGAAATACTCCAAAGAAAGCAATTGAATTTCAGCGTAAGATAGAGCGCTCTGCCTTTATTGCGGGGGGAGCGGAATACAATGCGCCTGTTTGTACCGTGGGCGACTTTTTAAATGACAAAAGAGGTACCGAGCCAAAAGACGTTATCCCTACCTATATGGATGGAAACGGTTGTACTTTGTCGAGCTTAGAGAGCTTTCTTCCTCCCTTCGTTTGCGATTCCTTGAAAAGCGGGCTTTTGAATTTTGATAAGCGTATCAGGGGCTTTGCTTCAAGCTCTGCCGTTCTTACGGGAGCGGAGACAAGAACGTCTGCGCCGATAAGAATTTTGAGAGGCGAGGATAGGACTGCGCTGGGCCACGAATTGATTTATCCCTGCGGAGAGGGCGCCGGCTATGCGGGAGGAATAACGAGCGCTTCGCTTGACGGTATATACACGGCGCTTTCGATTATGAAAAAATATAAGCCGTACGAAAAGTGAAAGCGGCAAAATTAAAGTTGTAAATAATATGGGGGGCAATGAAAAAATTCATTGCGATATATAATATAAATGCTAAAAAAAGACAATACGAACAAAGAAAAGAAATGGATTATCAAAAGCGAAGAAAACGCAAACAGTTTAGAAGAAGTAAGACGCATTTCGAACGCATTGGACGTAAATTTGGTAATAGGGCAGCTGCTCTATAACCGCGGTTATAAAACGCCCGATGACGCGAGAGCTTTTTTATCTAACGAAAACGATTTCTTTTTCGACCCTTTTGACCTTGACGACGTATCAAACGCAATTGACAGAATAAAAAAAGCTATCGAGAAAAAAGAAAAAATTACCGTGTACGGTGACTACGACGTGGACGGAGTGACCTCCGTTTGTACTATGTGTCTCTATCTTCGCTCCAAGGGCGCGGACGTTGATTATTACATACCGAACAGAAACGGTGAGGGCTACGGAGTTTCTTGCTCCGCTATTGAAACCTTGGCAAGCAACGGCACGACCTTGATAATAACCGTAGATACGGGAATTACCGCCAACGAAGAGGTGAAATATGCGTCTGAATTAGGCGTTGATATCATAGTTACAGACCACCACGAGTGTCACGCAGAGCTTCCGCAGGCAGTCGCTGTTATCAATCCGCACAGACCTGACTCTAAGTATCCTTTTTGCGAGCTCGCAGGCGTCGGCGTCGTCTTTAAGCTTATTTGCGCTTATGAAATAAGCGCCTGCGGCGGCGACAAGGCGGCCGCTGTCGCAAGGATATGCAACGACTATGCCGACCTTATAGCTATCGGCACGATTGCGGACGTAATGCCTATCAAGTATGAAAACCGTCTTATAGTAAAGGGCGGTCTGAATATTATAGAAAATCGTCCGAGAATCGGCTTGAAGGCGTTGATAAACGTGCTTTCGGAAAGAAGCGAAACGAAGAACCATTCTGCAAAGAAGCAGCCGAAGCGCACGAAAATTACGTCAGGATATATCGGATATACGATTGCGCCGCGTTTGAATGCGGCGGGAAGAATACGCAGCGCATCGCTTGCGGCAGAGCTTTTTCTTACCGAGGATGAGGAATATGCGCAAAAGATAGCGCAGGAGCTGTGTGAAGCCAACCTTGAAAGACAGAGTGAAGAAAATCAAATAATGAAGAAGGCGTATGAAAAGATAGAAGCCGAGCACGACTTTGAGCGCGACAAGGTAATTGTTCTTGATGCGGATAATTGGCATCACGGTGTAATAGGTATCGTTGCGTCGAGGATTACCGAAAAATACGGACTGCCCTGTATTCTTCTTTCTTTTGACGGATGTGATCCGGATAATCCCACAGATGATGATATTGCCAAAGGGTCCGGAAGAAGCATCAAGGGGATGAATTTAGTCAACGCTCTTGTGCATTGTGATGAATGTCTTGTCAAATACGGCGGACACGAGCTTGCCGCCGGCTTGAGTGTAAAACGAGGAGAGCTTGATAATTTCAAGAGAAAAATAAATGAATATGCAAATGAAATTCTCAGCGAGGATGCGACAGTTCCTACTCTCGATGCGGACTGTGAGATTTCATTTGGAGAATTAACTGTTGATATGGCAGAGGAAATAAGAGGGCTCGAGCCGTTTGGCGTAGCAAACCCCGTGCCCGTTTTCGTTTTGCGTTCCGCGACAATTCTCGAATTCGCCCCCATCAGCGCAGGGAAGCATTTACGTATCGTGCTTGGAAATCAGGATAACAAGACCTGCTCTGCAATATATTTTTCTTGCAGTCCCGCGCAGCTTGATTTGTATGTGGGGGACGTCGTAGACGTTATGTTTAATCTTGACGTTAACGAGTGGGCAGGCAGAAAGAGCGCTCAGCTTATCGTCAAGGATATAAGAATGTCGGAAACGGCTAAAAACAGTCAGAAAAATGAAAAGCAGCGCTTTGAAGAAATATGGAGCGGAGCAAAATTTTATGCAAGTGAGGATATTATTCCGAGCAGAGACGATTTCGCAATAGTATATAATTTAGTGCGCTCATCCGTGCGAAACGGCATTGACAGTATAAGTCATAAATCCATGCTATCAAAGCTTTCGTCGGTTACGAGCATAAATTACATAAAGCTGAAATTTATAATTCGAGTTTTACAGGAGCTGAACCTTCTTGGAATTGAAGAGATAAGCGACGAGGTTTATCACTTTAAAATTCAATTCACAAGAAACAAAACCGATTTGGAAAAATCCAACCTTTTGCGTCGTTTGAGAACGCAGCAAAAGCAAGCATGAGGAAGATATGAACGGTATTGATAAATTACTTGAACAACTGACAAGTAGGGGAAAAAATTACGATATTGATAAGATAAAAAGAGCGTACGAGTATGCGGCTATGCTCCACGAGGGGCAAATGCGCCTTAGCGGAGAGGCGTATATTTCTCATCCGATAGCGGTGGCTGAGATAGTGGCTTCTCTTGGCTTGGATACCGACTCTATATGCTCAGCGCTGTTGCACGATACGGTAGAGGACTGCTCTGAGAAAACGAATCTCGCAGAGATAAAAAAGCGCTTTGGCGAGGATGTCGCAACGATAGTTGACGGCTTGACGAAGATAGTTTATATGCACCTTGAGGACAAGGAAGAAGCGCATATAGAGAACATAAGAAAAATGCTTCTCGCTATGTCAAAGGACATACGCGTTATATTTATAAAGCTCTGCGACCGTCTTCACAATATGCGCACCTTAGCGGCAAAGAATGACGAAAAGAGACGTGTTATCGCGCTTGAAACAATGTACGTGTACGCTCCGCTTGCTCACCGTCTGGGTATGCAGCAAATCAAGCACGAGCTTGAAAATTTAGGACTTATGTACCTGGACCCGATAGGATACGAGGAGGTTACCAAGTGCATAGAAACGAAGTTTGGATTAACGTCGAATTTCATTGAAAACGCGAAAAAGATGATTTCCGAAAAGCTGAGCGAAAACAATATAAAGTTTGAGCTTGGAGGAAGAGTGAAGAGCGTATACAGCTTATATCGCAAAATGTATGACCAGAACAAGAATTTTGACGATATTTTTGATTTTTACGCGCTTCGTATTATCGTAAATACCGAGCTTGAATGCTACACGGTTTTAGGTATTATCCACGAGCTTTTCCACTCGATTCCGGGTAGGTTTAAGGATTATATTTCAACGCCTAAGCCCAATATGTATCAGTCGCTTCATACGACCGTTATAAGCCGTCACGGCGTGCCCTTTGAGGTTCAAATAAGGACGTTTGATATGCACGAAATTGCCGAGTACGGTATAGCGGCGCACTGGAAATACAAGTCGGGTGAGAAGGCGAGCGTTGACATAGACGAGAAGATTCGTTGGGTTGCGCAGATGGTAGAGAACGATGAAAACATACACGACCCCGATGAGTTTATGCGCTCGTTTAAGACGGATATTTTCCGTGATGAAACCTACGTATTTACACCGAAGGGTGACGTTA
The DNA here is from genome assembly GCA_045587025.1 of Eubacteriales bacterium. Lineage (GTDB taxonomy): Bacteria > Bacillota > Clostridia > Oscillospirales > CAG-272 > UBA1740. The sequence goes on along the minus strand of JAZNBK010000013.1, from coordinate 7,885 downwards.
TTTCTCTCCCTCTCGGCTCTACTGTAATTGACTTTGCCTACGCAATACACACGGCGGTAGGAAATAAAATGGTAGGCGCAAAGATAAACGGTGTTATAGTTCCTATCGACCGTGTTCCCCAGACGGGCGAGATAATTGAAATTATAACTTCTTCATCATCAAAAGGTCCGAGTCGCGATTGGATGAAAATCGTAAAAACCTCGGAAGCGAGAAGTAAGATTCGACAATGGTATAAGAAAGAGAAGCGCGCCGAAAATATCGCGGTAGGTAAGGCGGAGATAGACAAGGAAGTAAAGCGTTACGGAAGAAACTATACGGAAGAGGAATTGCAACAGGTTATTTCTAACGTTGCGGGACGCATGGGAATTTCTGGTGTAGACGATTTCTATAACGCCATAGGTTACGGCGGAATAAGCATAAGCCGTTTGGCTGTTCGTATTCAAAACGAATTTGATAGAATAGTAAAAGTCGCAGATTCGCCCGTAACAGAGCCGGAGCAGCTTAAAATCACCGAAAGACCTAAGGCGACAAAGAATAATAGCGGCATCGTCGTTGACGGCGACGTTGACTGTCAGGTGAAATTTGCCCGTTGCTGCAATCCGCTCCCGGGAGACGACGTAATAGGATTTATTACGAAAGGGTATGGGATTTCGATACACCAGAAGAGCTGCCCTAACGTCATAGAGGGAATGAAAAAAGCCGAGCAAGCTGACAGATGGATAAATGCAAGATGGGAAAATGAATTTGTCGTTCGTAGCGGCAACGACGTCTACGAGGCAAATTTGCAGATAAGCTGCGAAAACGTAATCGGAATTTTCGCCGATATATCTGCGACGCTTGCCGAAATGAAGGTTTCTATATTAGGTATAAGCACGCAATTGAGAGATAACGGGGCTTCAGTTTTAATTTCACTTACAGTCGGATGTAAGAATATAAGCCACTTTAAATCAATTGCTTCAAAAATAAAGTCAATTCCCGCCGTATACGGAGTTACGAGGGGATTTGGCAATTGATTGGAGAGATATTATGACAGCCGTTATACAGAGAATATTAAACGGAGAGGTCTATGCAGACGGAGAAAAAAGCGGTTCTTGCGGCAAAGGGCTTTTCATTCTGCTTGGAGTTGCAAAGGGGGACACTCAAAACGACGCTCTTTTGCTCGCTGAAAAAATTTCAAAGCTCAGAATTTTTACCGACGAGAACGATAAAATGAATCTTTCCGTAAAGGACGTTGACGGCGAAGCTCTCGTAGTTTCAAATTTCACCTTGAACGCCAATTACTCTCACGGTAACAGACCTGATTTTTTAAACGCCGCTCCTCCAAATGAGGCGAACGAGCTCTACGAGTATTTCGTTTCTCTTTTGAGGGAAAGAATAAGGTCCGTTGGGACGGGAAGATTTGGCGCATATATGCAAATAAATATGTCTGCTGACGGACCTATCACTATAGTTATGGATTCCGAAAAGCTGAAGAAGGGAAAGGCGCAATGATTTTAAGGATAAACGGGGATATAAATCGTTATTACGTGCAAACTCTGTGTATGCTTTTCTTTAAAGGCGCAAAGTTTTCACAGGACGAGCTTCCGGCGCCTGACGTTCCGGAGCTTGACGTTACTGTTTATACGGGAGAAGATAACTGCGTCTATTCTCACGCTAAAATCAAGCTGGGAGATAAGATAGTGGAGGCAGATGGAATAGCAGATCCGCAAACCGTGGTTAATTGTACGCCAATGCGGCTTAACAAATTAGCGGTAGGCAGAGCGATTTTTAACGTGGGAAAGGCGTTTTCCTCATGTATTACTCCTTGGGGTATTCTTACGGGAGTAAGACCGTCAAAGGTGGCGAGCGAGTTCCTTTTTAGCGGAAACGGTATAAGAGGAACAAGACAAATTTTGCGGGACGAGTTTTTTGTAAATCCGAAAAAGGCGGCGTTGGCGGTATCTATTGCAACTACCGAAATGAAGCTTACGAGAAAGCTGCCGGACAATTTGTGCAGTATTTACATTTCGATACCGTTTTGTCCCTCGCGTTGCGCTTATTGCTCGTTCGTTTCTAACACGTCAGGCAAGCTTTTGTCCTTGATTGACGATTATTTGGAAACACTTTTTCTTGATATAGATAACATATTCAGCATAATAAAAAACCTCGGCTTAAAGGTAGCTACGATTTACATAGGCGGAGGAACGCCTACGGTGCTTTCTGACAGTCAGTTAGAAAAGCTTATGAAGCGAGTGTCCGATAATGTGGATACGAGTACCCTTATGGAATATTCCGTAGAGGCGGGACGCCCCGATACGATAACGGCTGAAAAATTGAGAATTATAAAGGAATACGGCGCAAAAAGAATAAGCGTGAATACGCAGACCTTGAATGACGAAATTTTGAAGTCGATAGGCAGACGCCATACAGCAGACGATTTTTATCGCGCGTATTCGCTCGCCAGATCCTTTGATATAGGTTGCATAAACGTCGATTTGATTGCCGGCTTGCCAAACGATACCTTCGGTAGCTTTTCTAATTCTATCGACAGTATAATTTCACTTGCGCCTGAAAACATAACGGTACACGCTTTTAGCGTAAAAAAGGCGGCAGATCTCAACAAGCGAGGAAGCGGTGTGTATGAGGTGTCGGAGGATACGGCATCAAAGAGCGTCGAGTATTCGCAATTAAAGACTAAATTTGCGGGCTACAAGCCATATTATATCTATCGTCAGAAAAATACCGTCGGAAATCTTGAAAACGTGGGATATTCTATCGACGGCAAGGAAGGTATGTATAATATTTTTATGATGGAAGAATTACACAGTATTTTCGCCGTCGGCGCAGGCGCAGTGACAAAATTAGTAAATTTCAAATTGCCCTCTGAAGGAAAAACTCAGATAAGAAGAATATTTACCGCTAAATATCCATATGAATATCTAAGGGATGCCGAAAAAATCCGTTTAGGAGATAAGGAGAATGGTATACCCTCGCTTTTTGAAAGAATAGCAGACTTTTATTTGAAAGGATAATACTATGAAAAGTGCGAGAACATCATTTTTTGGGGAAGCCGAAAAAAAGGCGTACGTAATGGAATGTGAAAGAAGCTTTGAGCATTCGCTTGACCTTGCGGTCGAGCGGCTTTTGAGCGAAAAAAACAATAAAATTATTACCTTATCCGGACCTACCTGTTCGGGAAAAACGACGACGGCGAACAAAATAGTTTCGGAGTTCGAGGAGAGAGGGAAGCGGGTACACGTCATTTCTATCGACGATTTTTACTATGATAGAGACGTTTTGGTTGAAAGGGCGGAAAAAAGCGGTACGCCGCTCGATTTTGACTCGGTTTCTACGATAGATTTGAAAGAGCTTAAGAGGACTATCGACGAAATTTTTGAGGGAAAAACCGTTTTAGTTCCTACCTTTGATTTCAAGTCGGGAAAAAGGACGGAGATGCGTAAATACGAGCTTGACGAGAGGGACGTTTTCGTTTTTGAAGGAATACAGGCGGTATATCCCGAGGTCACGGCTCTTTTTGGAGATCATCCCTATCTCAGCGTATTCGTATACGTTTGTGAGGAGCTATGCGTAGGCGATCAGATTTTTGACAAAAATGAGATACGCTTTTTCCGCCGTTTAGTTCGTGATTATAATTTCAGAAATGCTGATCCGGAGTTTACCTTTAAGCTTTGGGTGGGCGTGCGAGCGAACGAGGAAGCTCATATCTTGCCCTTCTACGACGATTCTACCGTTCTTTTAAACTCTCTTATGCCGTACGAGCTTGGAATGATAAAGCCGTATGTCGTTTCGCTTTTAGCAAAAATTAAAGTCGGCTCGCCTTATTATGATTATGCGAGACGTACTATGAAGCGTTTTGAACATATAGAAGAGATATCAAGAGAATATATACCTCAAAACTCGGTATACCGAGAATTTCTCGGATGAACCGAAAACACTTTGAATATTTAATTTATCCGAAGGGATTGCTATGGAAAAGAATTTTCTCCCGACGACAAAGGAAAAAACAGAAAGAAAGTTATTACTTTCGGGAGTCATGGTGCTTGCTTTTGCAAACATTTTAGGAAAAATATTTGGATTTTTATATAAGGTTCCCCTTAATTCAATTTTGGGCGACGAAATGGCAAACGTAAATTCCGCATACGCCATATATACGACGCTTTATATGATTTCTACGGCAGGAATACCCGTCGCCGTCTCCGTGCTTATTTCAGAGAGCAGAGCGGTGGGGAATAGGCAAAAGATTTTTGGAATATATAGAGCTTCGCTTTCGTTTTTGTCCTTAATTGGTTTTATAGGTACGCTCATTATGATTTTTACGGCAGGGCCCATATCTCGCAACAATTCGGGCGGAGACTCTTTTTTGTGTCTCTGCGCGATAGCGCCTGCCCTGCTTTTTATCGCCGTTTCGAGTGTTTATCGCGGATATTTTCAGGGCTTCGGCATTATGACACCGACGGCAATTTCGCAAATAATCGAGTCGTTTTCTAAAATGATATTCGGCTTAGGGGCAGCGTACGTCGCTATTAACCGTTTCAATTTGAGCAAAAACGTATCGGCTTCACTTGCTATTTTAGGCGTAACATTGGGAATAGCTTTGGGTACCGTTTACTTGATTTTCGCTAAGGTTTATTATGATAAAAAAGGACTTTTGCAGATACCGACGGGGGATACCGATACGACCATAGAGCATAAAGCAAAAACGGGGGAGCTTCTATCTCGCCTTATAGAAATTGCGCTTCCTATCGCCTTGACGAGTGCGGTGCTGAGTATGTCCTCTCTTATAGACGCCCAGCTTATGCGACCTCTTTTGGCGGATTTTTATAACGACGCCGAATATGCAAAGGCGCTATATTCGGATTATTCTACAGGCGCAGTCACTATGTTTAATATGCCTATCGTCCTTATATCTCCTATCGCTTGCGCTATCGTACCGTTCGTTTCGTCAGCTATGGCAAAAGGGAAGAAGGAAGATGCGAAAAAGCTTATGAGCTCTTCCTTGCGCGTTACAAGCATAATAGCCATGCCCTGCGCTCTCGGTCTTTGCGTTTTGGCGAAGCCGATTTTGTCCTTGGTATTCAAAGGGGATTACGATATGGCGGAGAATGCAGGCGAGCTGCTTTCTATACTTGCGATATCGGTCTTTTTCGTAGGAATGCTCTCTGTAACGAATTCCTTTTTACAGGCGAATCACTTGGAAAAGAAGCCGATAATATCTATGCTTTTTGGAATTTTGGTGAAAATTTCATCTTCCTTTTTCCTGATAGGAAAATTCGGCGAGCTTGGCGCGCCGCTCAGCACGCTTTTGTTTTATATAACCGTAGTCACCTTTAATTTTATATTCGTTATTAAAAATATAGGTGTAAGACCGAGCTTTATAAGCGCCTTTATTCGTCCGTTCATTTCTTCGCTTATATGCGCCGTTACCGCGCTTTTGGTCTATAATTTATCGTTTGCAAAATTGGGCCTGACGCACTCTGCCTTGATTGCCATATTATCCGCTGTTTTTGTGTATATCGTAGCGGTTTTCGTATTAAGGTGTATTACAAGGGAAGATATTTCGATACTGCCGCACAGCGAAAAAATTGAAAAAATATTGTGTAAAATGAAACTCATTTAAAACGGAGTTGAAGATGAATAAAAGAGCAGAAGAATTAAAAAATATTGAGAGGTACGATATATCTGATTTGTGTGACATCGTTTCTCTTTTGCGGGATGAAAAAGACGGTTGTCCGTGGGATAAGATGCAAACTCACGATACCTTGCGTCATAATTTTATAGAAGAAACCTACGAGGTCGTCGAGGCGATAAACAAAAAGGATTCCGAGCTTTTGCGCGAAGAATTGGGAGACGTGCTTCTTCAGATTATATTTCACGCTCAGATAGAAAAAGAGGAAAACAAATTCGATATCGAGGACGTTATAGACGGCGTTTGCAGAAAAATGGTCTATCGCCACCCCCACGTGTTTTCTAATTTTGACGGTAACGTTGAGGAAAATTGGGAAAAGCTAAAGAACAAAGAGAAAAAAAGAGATAGTAAAACAGAAATTTTCGCCTCTGTTCCAAAGGAATTGCCGGGGCTCATCAGAGCGCAAAAGATATGGAAAAAATCAGGAGAGGTTCGCTCGTATACGTCAGAGCGCGACGAAAAATTTGCTGTTCTTATAAAAGAAACGTTAAACGAAAAAACGCCCGAGCAACGAGAAGAAGCTGCTGGGAAAATGCTATTTGATATTTGTAAAATCCTTTTGGACAGCGAAATAAACGCAGAGCAGGCGCTAACGAGAGCGACGGATGATTTTATCGAAAATTATAAGAATTAAAACTCAAGCCGAAAGCAAAGACCAAAAAATGTAAAATGCTTACAATATATGGAAATTTTTCAAGAAAAATTATGCAAAAAGTGTAAAAAATTGAAATATATTTTGTAAAAACTATTGAAAATATAAAAAAACGATGTTATAATGAATTAGTATATTAAAAAAAGAAAGGTGATAAAAAAATGAACAAGACACAATTGATCGACGTAGTAGCAAAAGAAGCAAATTTGAAGAAAAAAGACGCAGAGGTTGCTGTAAACGCTACTCTTTCTGCAATTGCAAACGCTTTGACTGATGGCGATAAGGTTCAGCTTATCGGTTTCGGTACTTTCGAAGTAAAAGCAAGAGCTGCAAGAGAAGGTCACAACCCCTTCACAGGCGAAAAGATTCAGATCGCTGCTTCCAAGAATGCTGCATTCTCTGCAAGCAAAGCTCTTAAGGATAGTCTCAACAAATAATAATGCGTCTGGACAAATATTTAAAAGTGTCCCGAATTATCAAAAGGCGCACGGTAGCGAACGATGCGTGTGACGCGTCGCACGTTACTGTAAACGGGAGAACTGCCAAAGCTTCCTACGATGTCAAAGAAAATGACATAATCGAGGTGAGCTTTGGCTCTCGTTCCGTTAAAGTCAGAGTGCTTAACATAAAGGATAGCACAAAAAAAGCAGACGCCGGCGAGATGTATGAGGTCATCTCGTAATTTAACCTAATATTTCAGTAATATATGCAGATTTTTCTGCATATATTTTTTTATATAAATATAAGAAATATTAGGAGAAAACTATATGGAGCTTAACAGTACCGCTCAGGAACACAAAAAACATAATATAGTCCTTAATAACAGAAAAGCGCTCACCCTTGACGGAATTATCGAGATATTAAATTTTGACGATACGTTAATATCTCTCGTTACACCGCTTGGCGAGCTTAATATCGAGGGGAGCGAGCTTCGCATTACAAAATATCTGATGCAGAGCGGGGAAATGTGTATCGAAGGGCTTGTTTCTGCGCTTATATATTCGCAGGAGCGCACCGAACAGAAAAAAGGGCTTTTCTCGCGCTTTATGAGGTAGAGCTATGTACGTTTCAATGTCGGAGCTTTCCCGTATGCTCTTATATTCGATGCTTTTGGGGATTTTTTTAGGGGCTTCCTACGACGTCGTTCGCCTTTTCAGAATTACAGCGGGAATAAAATATAAAAGCGCGAGAGATAAGATTTACGATTACAGCTCGCTCGCAATTGTGGGGAAGTATTTTAAAAATAGGGAGCAAAAAAACAAAAAAGCGTCGGCAGGTGGAGTATATATAGCGATAGGCGATATTTTCTTTTGGGTATTTTCCGCTATATGCGTTTCTATTTTTATATATTATTTTAATGACGGAATATTTCGCTCGTTCGTTATCTTCGGCTGCATAGTCGGTTTTTTGCTCTACTATTTTACGGTTGGAAAGATTATCTTGTTTATATCTCAAGAAATCATTTTTTATCTAAAAATCCTCTTAATTTATGTAGGTTTTTTCTTATTTTATCCAATTTTTTATCTTTTTGGAAAAATTTTTTGTGT
>JAZNBK010000012.1:0-20579 GCA_045587025.1 Eubacteriales bacterium | reverse complement strand
TGTAGCTGCTTCTCCGTTCGAGAACTTGCCGTCGCCGTTCTTATCAAGGATCTTGGGGAAATATACCGCGCCGTTGAGAACACCGTCTATTGGGTCTCCCAAGACGGTAATGCTGTTATCCAAAAGGTCCTTTCCGTCGTTATTATATGATGCTGCATCGAAATGTCCAATTAATCCGTTCGTCACATATAAAGCATTATAGTTGGTTGCTTGCGCTTCCTCTGCAGATGTAGTAAGCATCATGAGGGGCAACGTGGTAAATACCATAAGCATTGCCAAGATAAAGCTTAATATCCTTCTTTTCATGATTTTTTCTCCTTTGAAAAAATTTTTTATTATTTCTGATTAGATAATATAAAAATACATAATAATTATAACTTTTCTTTTTTGTTTTGTCAATACCTTTTTCTATTTTTAACCATAATATTATGCGTTTGTTTTTGTTTTTGGCTAATTTGCACAAAGGACATGGGCAAAAATTGACCCCATAATCAGTTGCGCTTTTGTTAAAATTAGGTGAAGCTGCGGGGGAATATAAGATTTACAGGCGCTTTTCGCATTTTTCTCACGCGCTTCGCTTGAAGGAGGAGAAATGAAATACAGAGAAGATTATGCCGAAAAAATGCTGAGCTTTTTTTCCTACGGGGAAGGAAAAGGGCTGCCCTCTTTCGCCAAATTCGCCTTCTCTATCGGCGCTCGCTCGGCAGATTTGGACGAGTGGCGAAAGGAGAACAAAGAGTTTGATAACGCTTATAACGAGTGCCTTGCGCGACTTTGCGATATGCTGACCGACGGGGCGCTTATCAAGCGCTACGACCCATCCTTCGTAAAATTTCTGCTGTCCTCAAAATACGGTTTTTCGGAAGATGCGGACGAAGGAAAGGAGAACGCCCCATTTGAAGTTAAAATCGAGGTAATAGACGCAATTGAATGACCGTTTTACGTTTTTACACGCTTCTATAAATTATATGAGCTGTTTTCCCCTCGTATAACTTCGAGCGCGCTATCGGGAAAGGAGAAAATTTTAAACCAAATCGGAGCAAAATGGATATTAAAATCACAAGAAAACAGAAAAAATTCATAACCGCGGAGGCGACGGAGGTTCTTTTCGGCGGGGCGGCGGGAGGCGGCAAATCCTTCGGTCAATTGGTGGACGCCTTTCTTTACGCTCTCAGATATCCAAATTCCAAGCAGCTCATTTTAAGGCGTACCTTCGCTGAGCTTGAAAAATCCTTAATTCGTGTCAGTCTTTCTCTGTTTCCCCGTGAAATATATACATACAATTCGACCGCTCACAGCGGAAAATTCAAGAACGGGAGCATTCTCGATTTTGGCTACTGCGCTACCGAAAATGACGTTTTCCAATATCAGAGCGCCGAATACGACACCGTGCGCTTCGACGAGCTGACGCACTTCACGGAATTTCAATATCTATACCTCATTTCAAGAGTGAGGGGAGCTAACTCAAACCCCAAGCAGATAAAATCCTCGACAAACCCGGGCGGCGTCGGGCATACGTGGGTGAAGGCGAGATTCGTCGACCCTGCGCCCCCCGACACCGTCTTTACCGCCGCGGACGGAAGCCGACGGATTTTTATCCCCTCGAAAATCGACGACAATCTTTTTCTCGTAAAGAGCGATCCCGACTACAAGAAGCGTCTGCTTTCTCTGCCCGAGGCGCAAAAGAAGGCGCTCCTTTACGGAGATTGGAACGTTTTCGAAGGGCAATATTTTTCCGAGTTTGACTACGAAAAGCACACCTGCAACCCCTTCCCTATTCCAAAGGAATGGCGGAAGTACCGTACTATCGACTACGGGCTCGACCGTCTCGCTTGCCTTTGGATAGCCGTCGACGGAGATAGAAACGCCTATATTTACAGAGAGCTGTGCGAGAGCAACCTTATGATAAGCGACGCAGCGAAAAAAATCTGCGACGCAACTCCGCCCGACGAGAGCATATACGCGACCTTGGCTCCGCCTGACCTATGGAGCAGAAGTCAGGAGACGGGGAGAAGCAAGGCGCTTATCTTCTCGGAAAACGGACTTTATTTCACAAAGACGTCTAACGACAGAGAAACGGGGTGGCTATCTATAAAGGAGCTTTTAAAAACCGACGCGGAGGGGAGATGCCGTCTTAAAATCTTTCGGAATTGCAGAGAAATAATACGCTGTCTCCCGATGCTTCAGATAGACAGTCAAAGACCGACCGATACGGCAAACGAGCCGCACGAAATCACGCACGCGCCCGACGCCCTTCGCGGCTTCGCTATATTTTACGCGAGGCCGAACGAGGAGGAGAAAAGCGTCGTCCGTAATTTCTGGACGCCTGATATGTGGCAGGACTATAACGCGGCAAACGAAGAAGAAAGAATTTATTTAAAAAGGAAATACGGAGAACCATTATGAAAACAGAAAAAAATGAAAACCGACTCGCCTTTTTTCAAAACCTATATGAAAACTCGAAAAACGAGAACGGCGCTCTTTCCGACGCGCACAAAAGAAACATGGCGCAGTACCGAGGGAGCGCCGAGATAGACGGCTCGAGCGAGAAGGCAAACTGCATAAGAAACATAACCTACGAGCTTATCGAGGCGCAGGTCTCGTCTGCTATCCCCGCGCCGAAGGTAGAGGCGAAGGAATACAGCGAAAAGCGGGACAGGAACGCAAAATCAATAGAAAAGCTCTGCTCTCAGGTAAGGGATGTTCTCCCCTTCGAAAAAATGAACGACCTGGACGAAAGATATACGTATATCTACGGCTCAAGCGTCTGGTTTATCGAATGGGACAACTCTCTTTTTTCCCACAACGAGAAGGGGGGTATAAAAATCTACTGTCTCAGCCCCGACGATTTCTTTCCTCAGCCGGGCATTTGTGACGTAGAGGAAATGGAATATTGCTTTCTGCGCTTCCACACGACGAGAAGTGAGCTTGTCCGCAAATACGGAATTTCGCACGAGCTTTCGTTGCTCGCCGAGACCGAAAGAGAGGACCGCGACGCAAGCGAAAGCGACACGGTTACCGTCATACACTGCTTCTACCGAAACGAAGAAAACGCCATTTCGGAATTTGCTTTTTCGGGAGAGGTTATCTTGCTCGATATAGAGGACTATTATAAAAGGAAAAGATATTTTTGCAAAAGCTGCAAAAAAATCCAACCGCTATGTCAATGTAAAAACGGCGAATTTTTCTCTCAGAGCATAGAGTTTGAAACTCTCTCTGAGGATATAGTCAGAAGCGACGGAAGTATAATTTGCGCCAAAACGCCAAAGATGAACGAGCTCGGCGAGCTACTGAACAAAAACGGCATTCCCTGCGCTGAAAGCGAGCTTTTCAAGGTCGATATGCAGCAGACGAGGTTGCCGTATTTTTCGCCCAAGCGTTTTCCTATCGTAATCAGAAAAAACACCTCGAAGGACGGCTCGCCCTTCGGACAGAGCGACTGCGAATTTATAAGACCTCAGCAACAGCAGATAAACAAGCTCGAGAGCCGAATAATGCAGAAGCTTCTGCGCGCGGGAATTACGCCTATCGTGCCCGAGGATGCGCAGGTCTCGCTTAACAACAGCGTTTTCGGTCAGGTAATAAAGCTGAAGCCGGGAGAAACCGCAGGAATGTACGGCACGATAGACAACACGCCCTCAATTTCTCAGGACGTTTTGCAGTCCGACCGACTTTACGAGCACGCAAAGCGAATTATAGGAATTTCCGACACCTACATAGGTCTTAGCGACAATTCCGCGCTTTCGGGGAAGGCGAAGCAGCTGCAGGTCGAGCAGGCGGCAGGGCGACTTGAATCAAAGCGCAAAATGAAACATTCCGCTTACGCAGATATTGACCGCATTATATTCGAGCATTTTCTCGCCTATTCGGACGAGCCGAGAAGAATTGCGTATAAGGACGCCTACGGAAGAACTCACAACGCAGAATTTAACCGCTACGATTTCATAGAATTTGACGAGAAAACGGGTGAATATTATTACGACGACGGCTATTTATTCTCGGTTGACTTAAACGACGGAATTGAGCAGCAGAGGGAGCTTTTGTGGGAAAAGAACCTCGAAAATCTGAAGGCGGGAACCTTGGGCAACCCCGATGATACGACCACGCTTTTGCGCTACTGGCAAAATCAGGAGAGAGCGCACTACCCTCACGCAAGAGAGAACGTCGAATATTTCAGCTCTCTGCTTGAGGAGAGTGCTACGCCCGCAGGCGCTTTTAAAGAAAATAAAAAGGAGATTTTATAATGTCAAACAAATCAAGCGTTACCTTGGAGGATTTTATTGAAAAATACAAAAAGACGGCAAAGCCGAAAAAGAGCTATTCCGACTGGATAAGCGAAAGAGGAGACACGAGCGAGCTCGATTATTCAAGCGCGATAAAAGAGGCGCAAAGAGAATACGACCGCGCAGGAGCGGGCTATGGCAGACAGGGAGAAGCGCTCTCCCGAAGCGGACTTTTCGGGAGCGGTTACGCCGCCTATTTAGACGGAAACGCATATTCGGAATTTCAAAACGCAAAGGAAACGGCGGCAAGAAAACGGGACCTGGCTGCTATAAAAAACCGAAGCGGCTACGCTGATTATCTGAGTGACAGCGAGACATCTCAGCAAAAGCTTTTTTCCGACACGATAAACGATATCGTCAAGCATAAATCGGACAATCTCTCCACGAATTATCTTCTCGGTATTGCGTCGGGACTTTCCCCCGAGCTCGCAGAGCTCGCCTCTAATTTAGGCGCTTCCCTTACGAAAGAGAATACCGGAACCTTTACCGCGTCAGGAAAGAGAACTCTGCTTATGCAGATGTTATCTAACAACTTAGACGAGAAAACGGCTTATTCTCTGGCGCTCGCCTGCGGTGTGAGCGAGGAAGAGGCAAAAACTCTCTCTAAGGTATGCGCCGCCTTCATTTCCGACAGGGAGGCCGAAAAAAATAAACTCATGGACCTTCTGGACAAAAGCAGCAAGTGACGCCGCTCAATAGATGCCCGAGAGGCGCAAGCGACGCGTTAAAGTGTACCCATTTCACGTTAGATATCTGCTACACTTTAAGCGTAGCCGGAAAGGAGGAGAGGCAATGAAGGATAATACAAGCTTTAATAATCCCTACGCCACCAACAAGGGTGGCAAAATCGACGCTCCGAAAAAGCAGAGCGAGCAACCGAAATCCACGGTAAATTCAAAGTCAAACGACCTTCGCGCAAAATAATTTTCGAGCAAAAGAAAGGAAAATCAAAGAATGCAGGAAAATTACAATGAAACCCCCGCGTCTCTGCCAACAGACGAGCTTTCTCTTGCAGAGGACGGCGAGGTAACAAACGAGGAGCTTTCAAAAGAAGCAGAGAATGAAGACGAAAAGGAAGAGCCAAACGAACAGAGCGATATTGAGTCACCGGACTATGCCCAAATAGCAAAGGAGGATCTCTCTGAAATCAAGCGGCTTTTTCCAAACCTTTCGGACATTTCCGATATCCGTCAGCTCGACAACGCCTCTCGCTTCGGCGAGCTTCGTGATTCGGGGCTGTCGGTAGAGGAAGCGCTGATGGCGACTAACTTTACCCGACTTCTGACCTCTGTTGCAGAAAAGACGGCGCGCTATAACGAAAAATCTCACCTGCGAAGCGCCGTTCCGACAGCGAGCGCGCCTTCGGGAATTTCTATGTCTGCAGACGAGCTGCGTTCTGCAAGAGAAATTTTCTCGAACCTGTCGGACAGGGAAATTGAGAAGCTCTATAAAAAAGTTATGCTTTAAGAAAGGAAACATAAAATGTTCAAACTTGTAAAAATTTTAAACGGAAGAATAAATCAGGGCGAACCCGTGAAGCTCCCTACGACCGCGCAGGAGAGCTATTCATACGGAGAGGCGCTCACCCTAAACGCAGGTAAAGTAACAAAATGCGGCGCCACCTCAAAGCCGGACTGCATCTGCTGCGAGGACTATTCTGCGCCTGCAAGCGATAACCGTTCGATTTACGTCGAGCCGATTTCGCCCGATATGATTTTTGAGGTCCCGATATCTGCCGCCCCGAGCGCTCTCACTATAGGCAGCAAGGTTACTCTGCACACCGACGCGCAGTCGGTAACGGCGACCACCGCGAGTGGCGTCGCTACGGTATTTGACCTTATGGGCGCATCGCAAGCAAACGACAAAATTCTCGTTCGTTTTCAGTAAATAAAAGAAAGGACAAACAATAATGGCAATCGTATATTCTAAAAGCAGCGGACTTAACAACGCTCAGATAGGCAAGTTGGAAACTCCGCTCAAAATGGTTATCGAGCACGAAAGCGACCTTCAGACGAAGAAGGGCGGTATCTGCGACTGGCTTTTTAACGTTGAAAAGTCAAACAAATTCGGCGAAACTATCGTAGGACAAAACGAGTTCGACATTTTCTCCGCAACCGAGGAGGGCGCAGGCGCGGAGAACGACGATATGCAGGAAACCTACAAAAAGTTTATGGAGCATATTCAGTTTATGAAGGAATTTACCATCACCGCGCAGATGATGGAGGACTCAAATTACGGCGTCGCCGCAGACGCAAAGCGCAGAGCGGAAAACTTTACACGCGCCTACTACAAAACTATGCATAAAATCTGCGAATACGCTCTCGCAAACGGCACGAGCGCAAGCGGAAGCTTCGCAAAGGCGACGCTCGACCTTACCGCACCCGACGGCCTTTCTCTCTTCTCCTCCGCACACAAGTGGGGCGGCAAGAAAGCGAACGGCACGCAGTCGAATTATTTCTACGGAGATATCTTCGCCTCAGGCGCGGCAGACGCAAGAAAGGCAAGCACGGGTGCCTTTGAGGAAGCGCTCTCGGAGCTTTCCTCAAAAATACGCAATATGAAGGACGAGAACGGCGACGTGCTCGGATACACTGCCGACACGCTCATTCTCCCCGGCAACAGACCTCTTGCGGAAGCAATAGCGAAGAAGGTATGCGGCTCAGAGGGCGCTCTCGGCAACGGCTATAACGACATAAACCTCCAGTACGGAAACTGGAACATCGTCATTATGCCTCATTGGCAGACAAGCGACGACCGCGTTATGATAATGTCGGGAGAGGCGAACAAAAACCTCTGCGGCAATATGTTCTTCAACCGTGTTCCTCTTACTATCAGCAACTGGGTGGACAACCACACCGGAAACTATATCTGGAACGGCAGATGCCGTTTTGGCGTGGGCTTCGGCTCTTACAAGCACATTCTCCTCGCCGTAGATTCAGCAAGCGCCGTCACAGGAGCTACAAAGCTTTAAAACGTGACGCTCTCCTATAAAAATGTCAGCAAATCATAATGTAAATAAAAGTGTACATATTAAACACAAGGCATAACGAGCCAATCGTTCAAATTCTGCTTTGCGGGCATTGGGGTTTGCCCTCAAAAAAGAGGACAGCCCCTCAGGGAGCGCACGCAACCCGAAAGGAAAAATTTATGACAATAAAAGAACTGCAAATTGCAACGGCCGGACTCGGGTTTGAAGATACTCTCGACAGTTCGAGCCGTTTTATTTCTTCTGCCAACCGAGCAATTTATTCGGCAAACCGTATTCGTCCGAAGGACGCCTGGATTGAAATCGAACACTCCTTTGTCGAAGGCGTCGAGTGTGACACGGTTATAAACGGTATAGGATATACTCTATACAAAATAGAAAACGACGACTTCCTGTGCCTCTGTCCCTCGCCCGTTATGAGTGACGGAAAATTTCTGACGGAGGGAAAGGATTACCTACGCGAAGGCGCGTCGGGCCTGCTTTTCAAGACGAATGAAAATGCGAAATACCGTATTCATTACTACAAAAAGGTTCGCCTTATAAGCGAAGACGACGAAGGCGAGGAGATAGATCTCGACGAGGATATTTGCCTTATTCTTCCGCTGCTCGTCGCTTCATACGTTTGGCTCGACGACGAGGAGGAAAAGGCGGAGCTTTACCGAAAGCTTTTCTATTCCGAGGCGGCGCAGATAACGAATTTCAGCGGGAATACAAGCTCTCACTCGGCTCCCTATTTTCTTGACGGAGGGTGGGACGGCTGATGTCAAAAATACAAAAGGGCAGCGAGCATAGCCGATATTACAGGACCTTTCTCGGCTTAAATCTATCGGAGGATCCGAGCGATATAGGAGAGATGCGTCTCTCCTCTATGGACAATATGTACCGTGATTATTACGGAAACGACGGCGCCTCGATAGAAACTGTACCGGGGTACAGAAAAATCTTTTCCATTCCGTCGTACGACGGTAATTCGCGAATAAATTCACTTTTCTTTTACTCGCCGAAGGGGGAGGACAGAGAGTTTGTCGCCGTCCATGCGGGCAAGCGCCTTTTCAGGTTTCCTATCGACGAACGGGACTATGCGACTTCTCTTTCGCTTATCCCGTTAATCTACACAGAAAGCGGTGTCGAGCTCTCAAACGACAGTCCGCTTCAGAACAAAAAAAGCACCGCCTTTGAATATGACGGACGGCTATTCATTTTAGACGGCAAAAATTATTTTTGTCTTGACGGAGATAAGCTTAGATACGTTAAGGATATAGCGTATATTCCGACGACCTACAGCGATTTCAAGCAATATGAGCAGAGGAATCTGATGACGGACGAGTTCAGGTGCGTTTGCCATCTTCCTAACAACACCGACGGATTTGTAAAGCACATAAGAGAAACAGAGGGGCTTATTTACAGCATAACGGGGCCTGACACCTGCCGTGTTGAAGGAGCGAACGGAACGCAAACAGAACTTTACATTCCTTCCTACGCCGAGATAAACGGAAGAAGCTATCTGATAGAGGAAATTGCGCCTTATGCGTTTCGTGGTTTTTCTGAAATAAGACGCGTAAAAATAGACGAGGGCGTTAAAAAAATCGGATACGGCGCATTCTATTCCTGCGCCTCTCTTACGCATGCGCATCTGCCGAACAGCGTAGAAACGCTCGGCAACGGAATATTTATGCACTGCTCCTCATTAAAAAGCGTCACTATAGGATACGGAATAACGAAAATCCCGATTTTCTGCTTTTATGAAACTGCACTTACCAACGTCTTTTATACCGGAACTCAGGAGCAATGGGGCGACGTTGTTAAGGAGGATAGAAATCCTCCTCTCCCTTCTGCTACGGTTTCTTACGGATATTACGACCGAAGCGGAAAATTCATATTTCAAATAAACGAGCTCTGTCAAGAGGTTTTGTCGGTGAAGCTGGACGGCGAGGAAATTTCCCAAGTCAACGGCGACGTCAGATACGAGCTTTTGTCCGAGGATGGATACATAAGCGCCGTCGTCCTCGAAACGACCGACGTAAATCTGATATTTTCAAAAGAGCTCATAATTTCAGGACGAGGCAAATACGGCGCTCTGCCTAATGCGAGTGATTACAAGCCGATATCGCAGACACGCCCCGATTATAACGGCTTATCGTATCAGATAATCTCGGAATGTACCGTCTCTGCCATCTTTGACGGAAAGATATTTTTTGCGGGAAACCCGAAATTTCCGTCGACGGTATTCTACACGGCAAAAACGAAAGACGGCATAGAGCTACCCGAATATATAGGGGCGCTGAACTACTTTTCGGTGGGAAGGTCGGATTCTGCCGTCGTATCGCTTCTGCCCTCCGGCGAAAACCTTATTATATTCAAGCAGGATAGCGAGAAGGGCGGCATCTATATTCATTACGGCAGTGACAGCGGATATGACGTGGTTCCTCGTATCTACCCCTGCGTCGAAGCAATAAACGGGCTGGGCGCTATGGGGGAAAGCTGTAACTTTTACGACGACACCGTATTTATTTCAGACAGAGGGCTTGACGCCGTAACGAGAAAAAGCTTCAATTCCGAGCTTACTATCGAGCATCGCTCGTCTAATATAGACCTCGCACTTCTCAGAGGCAAAATCAAGGACGCTCTGCTCTGCCGTTGGCTCGGTTATCTGGTAATCGCTCTTGAGGGCGATATCTTCCTTGCCGACAGCAGACAAACCTTCCGCCATAAAAGCGGAGACTCCCAATACGAATGGTATCGGCTTTCCGGCATCGGAACGTATGAGGGGCAGTATAAAAAATTCCGTTTTTGCCCCTTGCCGAGCGAATTTGAAAAGCTTTCGGTTCTTTACGAAGACAGATATATAAGCATAGAAGAAAAAGAGGAGGGCGAGCCGAACGACAGAGAGGTATTAAGCAGCTACGCCTTCCGCGACAACGACAACGGATATGAGCAAACGGATACTATGCTCTATTATATTGCAGAAAGAGACGAGGACGGCGTTTATCACTGCTATTTATGCGACTGTGACGGAGAAATGACGGGCGGAGTTTTTCGACCTGTAAGCGCGCTGTGCAACGCAAACGATCTGCTCCTTTTCGGTACCGAAAGCGGAGACGTATGCTGCTTTAACACGGACAAGCGCGACGAATACGGAAACATAGACAGCAGATACTATAGCTTTGACAACAGACGCTATATCTCCGGCTTTACCACCTTAGCGGACAACTGCGGTATTCCCCATCTCGCCAAAACAACGGTCAAGCGCTCTCTCTGTATACATCTGAAAAGCTTTGGAAGCGGAAGGGTGAAAATAGGCGTCCATACCGAAAGAAACGGCTGGAGAGACGTCGCAGAGGCGCAAAGCACGGTTTTTGCCTTTGACGATATCGAGTTCGACAACTTCTCCTTCAACACCTCGCAGCGAATAATACTGCCGTTGGCAGAAAAGGAAAAGCGCTGGGTAGAAAAGCAATATCACGTTTTCTCTGATGAATATAAGCGGCCCTTCGGAGTTTTTGATATGTCATATCGATACAAGGTCGCAGGAAGGATAAAGGAATGAAAATAAACAAGATAAGCAACACAGAATTTGAAAAAATCAGCGTTTCTTCGTTGCCGATTCGCCCTAACCGTTATTCAAATTACGGAAAAGAGGGTATGTCGGCGGAGGAGCTGAAGGCATCCTTTGACAAAACCGCTCAGCTCTTAAAGGAGCGTCTTAACTCTTTGATAGACACCATATACAGCCAAAACACTGAGGCAAGCATTGCGTCGGAAATGAGGACGGGAATTGAGGACGTTCCTACTCTTAAAGATTTCTTTGAGAGTGTTGAAAACGGAACGTTGGCTTCAAAAATAAAGCTGACCGACGAATATAATCTCCTTGATTTCGTGACCAAAATGATGAGCTTCGCATTTCCCGAGCGAGCTGTAGAATTTATAAAGGTGAAAAAGCAGGACGGCGTTTACAAGCTTCCGAACGAGCCGTATCTCGGGCATGAGGAAGCGATTTATCTCATGCCCTCGAACTCGTCGCTCACCGTTTTTAACAGCTACGTCTGGAACGGCGTCGGCTGGGAGCTTTGGAGCACGGGAACGCTCGAAAATTATCTCGCCTCCCTCTCCGCATATATTGAGGAGCTGAGCGAGAACGTGGCAACCAAGGATTATTTTACGCGCCTTGAAAGAACCAAGGCAGACCAAAACGATCTTTTCGAGCTCATGGCGAGATCGGTCGCGTCCTATAACGGCTCTCCCTATACGTATAACGGAAGCTTGGAGGATCTCGCCTCCGATAGCACGGTGAGCAAAGCCAGACTATACCTCATCTGCGATCCGAACAGCTCGAGCTTCGGATATTGGTGCTACTATAACGGCTTAAATTGGTCTGTCGGCGGAAAGTATCTCGACACGCTTCAAACGACGCCGAGGGTAAGCAAGTTCGAGGCGCTTCCGGTGGAAAGCAGAGCCGTGAAGGCGTATATCGACTCTTGCATTTTTCAGTCACTCGATCAGTTTGCCCGTGACTGCACCGGCTTTGTAAATCTTTTTGACGCCTCTGCAGTTACGGCGGGATATATAGATTCAAGCAGTACGATTATTCCGAACGACTCGTACATAACCACCGACTATATGGACATCACCACGTCCTCGTACCTATACTGCTCTTGTTGCTCGAAAGGAATAGACAAGCGTCCCTTCAATCCGGTAGGAATGTGCCTGTACGATTTAGATAAGTCGCCGCTTCGAACCTCTGCCGTCTGCGACCTGAGCGGCATGGACTGCAAGGTAAAGGTGGACCACTCTACACATAAAGACGCAATGTATATCCGTATCTCATTCCCAAGAGAGACCTTCGATACCACCTCTCGTCATATAATAGTGTCAGATATCGAGGCGAGCGAATACGTGCCTTTTTACGATTTTCGTCTTAGAATAGACAACAAAATGGATAGCAAAAGCGAAATGCCCGTAAAAAACAGCGTGATAAAGGAATACGTGGATAAAAAAACGCATCGTCTGCAATGGATGTTTGGCGGAAACGCATCCTATCCAAAGTTTGATACGGTAAATAACAAGCTGATTTTCAACCCCGACGGCTCGGATAGCGAGGGTGGCTTTCTGCTTGACGGTAATTTTTATCGCTTTGAAGCGGGAAAACCGCTGGAGATAAGTATAGCCCCGACGGTAACGCTCGACAAAGACGGTTTTGAAAGCAACACGGGAAAAGTATGTATCAATTGTGAAGCAATAAAATCATATACGCCGAACGTATGCTCAAATCTTGCCCCCTTGTTTTCGGTTCAAGGCGCAGACAGCGCGCTTCCAAGCGAGCATTATCTACCTATTGCTACCTTCAAAAGAGGAGAAAATGAATTTTCCGCATGGATGGACTGCCCGTTCTTCGTAGATAACAAGCTCTTCGGAGTCATGTATACGTCAGAGGAAATGGAAAGCAAAATCGTCACGTACACTACAAGCGATGACGAGGATATATTAATCAGAGCGAGCGCAATATCAGACGCGCTCTCCGAGGTGTCGGAGCCGGACAGCTTCCGCTTCGGTTTATGCTTCTTATCGGATAACGATAACACGAAAAAGGCGATGGCGATATACAGAAACGTCGCCAAAAATATTTCCTTATCGTTTTTGGGCGCTTGCGGAATAGGAAACGACCCTGCCACGCTGCGAGCAATATCACAAAAGGAAAGCGAGGTCCCCTTCCTATATACGATGGGTGACGGAGACCTTGGAGCAAAGGATAGAGGTATAGGCACGCTGCCCGACGGAAAAACCATTCTTCCGAGCGATAGCTATATTCCTCCGAAAATATATCATATGGCGCTCGGAGACCAAGCGAAAAACGTCCGTGTAGTTCGAGACGTTCAAAATCCCGAAAAAGCTTATTTTTACACCGATATTGACGACGCCTGCGTGAGAATACTATTTATAAACACGAGTGATCTCGTCGAGCTTGACGTATCTCTCCCGCAGGGCTCCGCCTACACCGACAATAACAACCTGATAACCACTCTTTCGGAAGAGCTGGTTGCAAAGAAGTATTCAAGCATTGATACGCGAGCCGTATGCGATGCGCAGCTAAAATTCATCTCCGAGCAGGCGCTCGACTTTTCGGATAAAATCAATCCGTCAGACTGGGCTGTTATAACCGTGCAGTGCGCGCCGCTCCGTAATCTGTCTGAAAAAGAATTTTGTGAAAGCTATACCGAAAATAACGGACTGGCCGTCACAAAAATACTGAACGCTTTTCTTGCATCTGACGCACTACGCTTAAACGAATCTGGCGATTTTTCGACAAATCTTGAAGCGTGCTTCTACGGCAGAGGGGGAAAGGTTCTCGCTTCAATATCCACCTCTTACGACAGAGACGCAAAATGCGTGGAGGATAACGTTACCTACGTGGGCTGCCGAGAATCTACTATTGCGTCTGCCGAGACAGACGGTATCGCTCCCGTTTGTGACTTTTTCAGTATTAGCAGAAGCAAAGGAACTATCGATATTATAAGAGGTGGCGCAGGAGAGAATTTGCATTATACTATCGCCTCAAACGCCCCTAAGAAAAGAAACGAAAGAGGTCTGCTTATTGATATAAGCGAAACGTCGGATACGATCCTTGAGAGCAAGAACTCATATTTTGCTTCGTCTTATATTCAAAATTCTTCGGACGGGGCGGAATTCGGCTTCCTGCTTCCAGAGAATATTTCTTACGGCTTTTCTGCTTCTCTTTCCTTAGCTCCCTCGTATGCTCCTCTTGAATTTTCCTGTCCTGATGAAATCACGTTTGTCGGACTACATACGAGTGACGGCGTATTTACACCCCTCGTCGGTTATAAATATACGATAAATATCTGGCATGACGGAAGATGCAACGCGCAGGTGCTCGGCTTCCCCGTTGAGCAACCGTAATCGGTTTTGGAGGTAAATATGAAATATTATAAATTGATAAGCGACAGAGAAATAATGCCACTTGAAGAAAGCTTTATAATAATAGACAAAACGATATATTCAAGCCCAACACCGAAGCGTCTGAAATCTGTGGGCTACCTGCCTCTGTTTTCAGAGGAAAGACCCGACTACAATCCGGAAAAAGAAACGATAGAAAGCGTTTATACACAAACAGACGACTATATTATAGAGTCTTTCATTATAAGAAAAAAGGGGGGAATATAAATGAAATATATCCTTTATAAAGACGGAAGCGGACTTTGCAAGACGAGGGAAGGAGAGCTTCTTTCCCGCTTCGTTACGCTGCAATTCATATCTGACGGAAGTGAAATTCGGCTGGGGATATCAAAAAACGGCGCAAACGAGCGCTTTTACAGCATAACGAACGGGAGTGCGATAATTCCGAGCTCTGCCTTTTTCGAGGGCGAAAATCAAATCACCGTTTATGGCAAGAGCAAGCTTTGGAAATGCGAAGCGCTCAATTTGCAGGATAATATAATAAGTCCTGTCGGCTGTGATTCCACAGAGCAAATCGTTATTTTTAAAAGCGAGTACGAACGTCTGCAAAAAAGGATTTCCATATGTGAAAGTCAGATAGCCGAGCTTACAAAATCAATAGACGGAGCGAAGCTCTTTAAGTAAAACGCATCTTAATATAAGACGACTATATCAATAAGAGCAAGAAAAAAATGATACAAAAAATAAAACAATCACAAATAGAAAGGGCAAAGGTCGCAAATCTCCCAACAAGACCGAGCCGCCCAAGCTTATATAACGCCGAGTTTTCCTCGCCCGATAAGCTGAAGGCGAGATTTGACGCGCTTCCGCTTTTGTCGGTAAATCGCTTAAACGAGCTTATCGACCTTATAAACAACGGCAAAATAGGCGATGAGGTTCCGATTTTGACGGTAGGCGACGGAGAGGAGAAGCAAACCTTCACAATTGCCGACCTTGCAAAAAAAATAACCGACGGAGGAATGTCGGAAATTTTAAAAATCACTGACGACGTAACCCTTTTAAGCTTTTATAACAAATTTCTTTCGTCGCCTGAAATCGATGGCGCAGAAGTAAATATAAATCTTAAAAATGGGCTCGGCGACGGCTCGGTAGTACAAAAGCAGGGGGGAGTAACAAACAGTAGCGGAGAGGAGGTCGCTCCTGCCGAGGCGAGTGGAAAATCCGCCGTTGCTCTCGGCGCAAGAACGGGAGCATACGGCGACGCCTCTGTTGCAATGGGTTACTCCGCTTACGCCTATCAGCAGGGCTCGGTTTCTCTCGGAGGCACTGCGGGTAAAGAGGACGGCGAGGACAAATACGGCTTCTGCTTTTCTGCGAACAGCGGAAAGGCGCTCGGTAAATATTCCGCCGCATTAAACACGGGCACGTCAAACGGAACGAGTTCCTTTTCACACGGTCATAACAGCAGAGCGATCGGCGAATACTCCAGCGCAGGCGGCTGGGAAACAGAGGCAATAGGGCAATGCGCTTCCTCGCTCGGATACAAAACGAAGTCCTACGGAAATTATTCCTTCGCCTGTGGAAACGGCAGCTTTACCGCTGTCAGCGGAGCTAACTCCCTTGCGTGCGGCGACCACGTTGTCAGCGTTTCGCCAAGATGTCTTACCCATGGCTCGTATAACGCGTACGACAATAACGAAAGAGATTATCTTCACGTAGTCGGAAACGGCTTTTTATACGACGGAAAGGAATACCGCTCTAACGCTTATACTCTCGACAACAAGGGCGACGGATGGTACGCAGGCAAGGTAACGGTCGGCGCAGATAAAAAGGAATTGGCAACGCAAGAATTTGTTTCATCCGCTATCGAAGAAGCGATCTCAAAAATCGGTGTTGCGGAAGGAGGAGCTTACTGATGGCAAGGGTACTTATTGAAGAAAAGACACTAAAAAGCATAGGTGATGCTATCAGAAGAAAGACGGGTAATAACTACCTTATTGATCCAGCCAACATGGCAAGTGAAATAAGTGAAATGAAAAGTTATAACCAAGGTTATGATGACGGTCATAGAAAAGGAATGGATGACGGTTATTTTTCCGGTTATTATGCAGGCGGCGCAGATGAACGTTACGCCTTTTGGGATTTTGCATTAGATAGCGGCAGAAGAGATTATTTTGCATATGCCTTCGGCCCTGTTTTTAATGACAACAACTTCAAGCCAAACCGTAAAATTATACCGAGAACCAGAGCCGTTTGCTACAGGAGCGAGGGTAAAGATGACTGCGAGCATCTCAGATATGAAGGTAGTAATCCCTATTGCGCATTACATAAAGACGGCAGAATAGCCAACGAATCCACCGAGGCAGTTGCGGCAGGAATATTTCAGTCTACCAGCATAAGCAAAATAGACGGAAGTCACGTGGATTGGAATTGCGTACCTAAAATGCTCGAAGCGTTTTCAAGCGCGAGCAAGCTCAAATCAGTGACAGGCATAAATGCCAAGAATTGCACTGATATGAGACATCTGTTTCGGTGGTGTCATAATTTGGAGACGGTTGAATTTTTAAATTACAGCAAGGCGACGAATTGGCTCTACGCCTTCGACTACTGCTACAATCTCAAAAACGTCGTTTTCTCCGCTGAACCAAACGAAAGCGGAATCAGAACCGAATATATCGTTGGTTCTATAGATTTCAGCGATTGCGAGGCGCTTTCCCGTGATAGCATAATGAGTATTATAAATGCGTTGAGCGACAATGCGAGCTACCTACATTTAACTCTGTCAAAAACGGCTGTAGATAACGCCTTTGTCTCTGACGAATGGAGTACGCTTATAGCGGAAAAGCCGAACTGGTCGATAATTTTAGCATGAGGTGAAAAATGAAAGAAAGAAGCATCTTATACGCAGACGAAGGGAAAATTCTCTCAAACGGTGAAGCTTACGGGAAAATTATATATCTCGCCGAGGGCGCTTCGCCAAATGATTTCTATGAAATTACCGAGGATGAGTACATAAAAATCTGCCGGGAAAATAAAAACCAAGACAAAGCTCTCGACGTTTAAAAAACAAAATTTAAGAAAGGATTGCGGTATATCCGCTATTTGACGTAAAATGAAAAAGTTTGTAATTGCATTATTCGCAGTAATTTTACTGCTCTGTCTTTGTTCTGTTTCTGTATACGCAGAGCAAATCGGCGAGCAGAGCGCAATAGTAGCCGACGGCGCAGGCACACTTCCCTTGGCCGACGAGGAGGTTTTAGATGAACCGTTTTCAGAAACCGTTAAAACTATTGTAACCAAGCATTTCGGCGAGATAGGAACGGGCATCTCCATTATACTTTTGGGCGTTTTGACTATCCTCTATAAAAAGGGAATGCTTCCCACCTTGATTAAGGGCTTTACGAAGCTGACCGAAATTCTGAATTTGTTCCGCGGAAACATAGAGGACAAGATTTCGGAATTTGGAGAAGGGACGAAAATTGTGTCCGAAAAAATGGAAAAGGCGGTCGTTGCCTGCGAGGAAATGAAATCGCATTTTGAAAATTTGCAAAAGCTTTACGAGCAAAGCGAAGCAAGGCAAAAAATGCTTGAAGCAGAAATTGAAGCCGACAAAAAGACGAATATGCTCGCCTGCAGTATGCTGTACGAGCTTATGATGTGCACGAACGTCCCTCAATATATGAAGGACAAGATCGCCTCGTATTACGAGGAGGAAAAGAAAATCATCAAGGATATAGAGGCGGTGGCGGAAAATGAGAAGTAAGCTAACCCCACTCAGAATAGTAGGTTTGCTCATTTGCGCGCTTCCGCCTATCATAGCGACGCTCGAACACTTCCCCTTATGGTTTTCCCATTCGGAAACGGCGGTTTCCGCTCTGTCGGCGATACTGCTGACGATATGCAGTATACCGTTTTTAAAACAAATAAAGGCGTACCTTCGCGGTACGCCTGCATCCTGGGTGCTATGGGGAATTATATTTCTTGTTTTTTATATTCTCGACAATATAGCGGACGGAATTGAGAATATAGCTCTCGTCGGTCTGTTAAGTAACGTTTGCGGCGGGGCTTTGTTCCGCATCGACAAGCATTTAAGGAGGGACGCGGAAAATGGAAAGCAATGATTTTAAATTTGAGGTTCCTGATTTTAACGGCGGTATTAAAAAGCTGTCGAGGACGATTGCCTCCAACGGCTCGCTTATAGTCGCAATGCTTGCAATCATTGTTGCGTCAATGGTCTTTTTTACCGATATTGACGGCGGATTTCAAATTAACGCGAGCTTTTCACCCTCTCTTGTAATTTTGTTTTCCTGCTGCGTTATAGAATATTTTTCAACTAAGCAAATGGGAACGGCAGAGGGTATGCGCGAGGAATGCTATATAAAGGCGATGAAGGAGCACAGGCACTACGCAGACGAAAGCCAAAAATGCGGAGGAATAGAGCAGCTTGGCAGATTTTGCTCGGAGTATGCAAAAAACGATTTGCGACGTCGGAAAATCTCACTGCTCAATCAGGTAGGCATGGAATATGACGAATATGAGAGTAAATATATGCTCCTTTCAAAAAGAGAGCTGCCCTCCTCTCTCCCAAGGACGGTAAAAAAAGCCGTAGTCACGGCAAATGCTATGAAGGCGATAAAGCTATCGCAGGACAATTTGCTGTTCTTCGTCGCAGAGGATGGAATGAAGCTTCTGCTTTCGCCAAACAAGAAAGAACGTATGAGGGACGTATCCTTTATCGTCCCTACGGTAATTTCCACCTTTTTTGCCGCCTCGCTCGTTATAGAGGTAGCTCAAAACTTGTCCTTTGCAACCGTCGCCGCCTGCCTCGTTAAGGTGCTATGCATCGTGCTAAACGGCGTAAAGGGCTATCAAAACGGCTATTACAACATAGTGGACGACCACGTCCAATGCGCAAACGCAAGAGTGTTTCTTCTAAAGGAATATCTCTCGTGGGCAGAAAAGGCAAAAACCGAAGCGAAAGCTCCTGCCCCCGTCAACGTAGCATAAAACGCATCTGCGAAAAAAAGAGGAAGGCACAGAATTATGATTGATTCTGTGCCTTTTTTAAATCAAACCGGAAATCCCAACAAGAAAATACCAATTGATAAAAACGACATTCTAATATACCATTTCTGTGGCATAGATTTCAGTGAATTTCTTGACTAAAACAATTTTTAACTGTTTTCTCTTGCTCACGCCTGCTGCTCCCAGGCGCTCGAGTTCAAATCTTTCCCCGTCAAAAGAAAAAACACAGGACACCACGAGGGTATCCTGTGTTTTTTGCCTAAGAGCAGCAAAGAGGTGTGTAAATGTAGGTAAGAACAGTAAAAGGGTGTGTGATTTCAATCTGTTGTCTGCCCGACAAATTGGAATTTGTTTTATTGTTTTCTGCTTACAATAATGTATGCGTTATCGGTTTCAATTACATTTACAACCGACATTGCGGTTTCTTCGATAATCAATGTTATATTATCGAGAGTATCGGGATACACCTTGATTTTGCGAGTTCCCATATCAATATATTCACTTTGGTTTTTATCAATGGATAAGCAAAAGATGCCGTTATCATTTAACAATTTGTCAACCTTGTTGATGACAGCTTCCTTGTTTTCGAAGTGCATCATTGTGAGGGACGAATATATAACATCGAATGTTTCGTCAAATTCGTGACCATTAAAATCGCCACATATGAAGGAAATATTGCTGTATTCATTTAGATTATCTTTTGCTCGCTCAATGGTTTTGGGAGAAATATCAATGCCTGTCATCTTTAAGCAGCACGGAGTAACCTTAACGGCGATTCTTCCTGTGCCAATACCGATTTCCAAAACTGACTTATCTTTGGAAAGCTCCAACGCTTCCAAAAACGGTTCGCCATCCCATTTGCTCATATATTCTTGTAAAACGGGGGGATCACGGAAGGGATCGTTTTGTTCTTCTATCAACAGATCATAATGATCGATTACATCCATAGTAACTGCCTCCGTCAAATTCTTATTTATCGATTAGATTATACCACAAAGTCTAACTAAAATCAAGGAGCAAGCCTTGTATCTTTAATGATGCATCGCCTGCGGCGATATGATGTTTTTCGCTTCGCTCAAAATGATGTTGCTCCCGTTGGTCGCAATGATGCGATGTTTGCCCAATGTGCCGTCAGGCACACATCATTAGGCGAAGCCGTCATCATTGGCGTAGCCCAACATCATTTGCCGAAGGCAAACATCATTCAAAAAGCCTAATTTGTCCAGTAGACAAATTAGGCTTTTTTGTTGGTTGCGGAGAAGGGATTTGAACCACATGACCTTCGGGTTATGAGCCCGACGAGCTACCAGACTGCTCCACTCCGCGATATTGGTGCCGATGACCGGACTTGAACCGGTACGGGATTGCTCCCAACG
>JAZNBK010000011.1:0-5023 GCA_045587025.1 Eubacteriales bacterium | reverse complement strand
TTCGCGGACACAAATGCTATTTTATTTTGGCGATATGTTTACTTTCGCAAACGCGATATATTTTCGCTTGCGTGAAAATGCGATATTACCTCCCTTTTGGTCGGTAGCGATATGATATAAATTTCTCGCGCCAAGCATACTACACGCCCAAAGGGCATATCGCATCGAAGATATATCGCACGCAGCGCGCGTATATCACAAATCCCGCGAGGGATTTATATCGCTGCGTAGTGTCCTTAAGGGCACTACGCTGATGAGCTACTATTTTATAAAAATCATTTTTGATTAATAATCAAGCTCGGCGTCAAGAACCGTCTGAAGCAAGCCGGCATCGGTGTCGATTGTGAAGTCGATAAATGCGTTGTAAACTTCAAGCTTCTTAGCATCGTCTGCCTTCAAAAATTCTGTGATATCAAGTTTTCCGCCCAATGCGATATCTGCAAAGTGGTTCTGCAAAACCTCTTCTTCAGAAAGTGCCTTGTTGTATACACGAACTGCGAACAATTGCATTCCGTTAGCACCGGGATTGATGTATGTTCCTTCCCATGTGTTTCTTACAGGAACAACCTGAGTTGTGTTCAAAGAACCGTTCGAATAAACGCAAGCGGTAGCGTTTCCGCTATTGCTGTAATCCGAGAAGTCGTATGTAAATGAAAGATTATTGACAGCCAACATCAAGTCGGTGAGGTTATCAAGCATAGAATACTTGTGCACGCCTGTTGCGTTGTCCAAAAATCCGTAATTCTGAGGACCAACAGTCCAATAAGTTTCCTGGTAAGGATTGTAGGAATAACGTGTTCCCAAGAACAGCGTTGAACCAGAGTTGATATCGGGCTTTTTGAAGGTCAGCTCGATAGTGTACGACATAGGATATCCGGTCTTGATAGAGGTTGCAATAGTGTTAAGGTCAAAATAGATAAGCGAATTCATACCCAAATCAAGGTAACCGTTACCCCAAGAGGATGCAGCGGTCTTTCTTGCCCATTCACCGTCTGTGAAGTAATATCCTTCTTCAAGCATCGTGCCCTTGCTTACGTATATTTCCTGACCGCCCTTATTTACGGTTTTCAAATACTCAAGCGGCGCTTCGGTACGCATATTTGCAACGTTTCCGTCACCTCCGCCGTTCTGCTTAACGAAACCATCTTTATAGTGGTCCTCGAAGTACCAAGGAGTAAGAATCTTTGCCGTACCGCCCCATACTACGTTTGAAGGACTTCCGTTTATCAAATAAGGATTGTAGTTAGAAGCTGCCGCTTCAAATCTCTTCTGAGCGGAAACCTCGGTGTTCTCGTAATCTGCGCTACCAACCAAAGCAGGTCCGTCAACCGTAGCTGAAGCAAAGTTGAGGTGGAAATACTGAGAATCGGTTACGTAAAGAGCGTAATAATCCTCGAGAGTAAATTCATCCGGCTCTACAGTAGGAGCTGTAGTAACGGGGGGCTGCTCTGCGCTTCCGCCTGTCGTAACAGCGGGATCTTCTGTCGTCACGTCGTCAACGGGGGGCTTATTTTCGCCGCAAGCAACGAGCGCGAAAGTAAGAACAAGCGCTAATGCGAGCAATAAAACTTTAGTTATGTTTTTCATTTTTTTAGTTCCTTTCAAAAATATTGGATAATATATTATATCATACAAAAAACTGTTTGTAAATGAATTTAAAGCAAATAATAAATATTTGTGATTTTGCACAAACAAAGGTCGTGATTTTTGGTAAAAAAGCCGCAACTACCGATTTTAAACATCTGCTCTTTTTAGTTTTTAACTATCTCAACGTTATATGAAAGTGAGCGCACAAGCTCCTTCATCTGATAGTTATAAAGGTCTTTTCTTCCGTTTATATTTTCAAGCTCATCGTAATTGTTTTTCAGAATATTTGCGCAGTACGCCATATAGCTTCCGCTCGACTCCTGTGAAATAGTATTCTGTACTGCCGCCAAAACCTCTTCCCGCGTAGAGCTCTCATTAATTCCGAGGGAAATCAGCTTGCCCTCATAGGCATAAGCTATTTCTCTCAATATAACATTCTCACTCGCCTTCTTTTGAGCCAGCTCTAAAACCGCCTCCGCGATAGCGGTCTGCGGATTGCTCTCAAGGTTTGCGATATTAACGCCGGCGGCAAGCTCGGCGCTCGTATATACGCCGACGTCAGCGCCGTTCATCTTCAGGGTATACTCTCCTTCGCTAAGTCCCGAAACCTTTATAATTTCATCGAAAAAGCCCTTTGCGTCCTCGCCTATATAGGAGAGCGCTTCTTCAAAATCCTTTGTTTTGTAAAGGGCAACGCCCTTCGGCTTGTATGTAAAGTTTACTTTACTATTTTCTGCCGTCAGATTTTCAACGACAGCGCCCGACGCGCTTATCAATGCGCCGTTTGCCGCATCAATATCGACTATCGCCATATGGTCTCTGTACTTTTCTCCGCCGCCGACGTTCGTGCCTTTAAGCGAATCAATCGCTCCGTAAACGCAGGCGAATGGGCCGATATACCCCTCAAAGTGAGTTCTGTCAGGTCCCATTATAGACAAATATTCTCCGTTCTTTGCGTTCTTCTTCATTGCCTCTTGTACTATCCGCTCGACCTTATAATAATCGGCAAAGCGAAGCATCGGCTTTTTCGCCACGTAATTTTCGAGCTCGCTCGTTACGTAGGGAAACACCTTACTCATTCCGTTAAAGCAATTCTTCGTGGCGTGGAGCGCCGCATCCTCGTCGTAATCGACGGGCGAAGTGAAAATGACGTCTATCCCCTTCGCTCTCAAGGTCGTATATATCCTATACATATTGTTGAGGTAAGTGTTCTGCTCAGATATTGAAGCGTCTGTCTTGAGCTTTGCGTCTACCAGAGCGTCGATGTTCGCCATCTGAGCGTCGTATTCGGCCCTGCTGTTATAACGAGCTCCGTCGATAGTAAGCGCGTTAGGATTAGACAAAACACCGGAATCGGCAAGGTCGTTTATACCGAAGCTAACTATTACGCAATCAGCGTTTGCGTCAATTACCTCTCTCTGCAAGCGGTTATCGTAGGTGACGCCGCCAAAGTTGGTGTAAAAGGTGCTTGCCGCGCGCTGTCCCGACACTCCCGCATTCAAGGTTTTTATAGAGACGTTTCCGTACTGAGATTGCAGATACGCATCGTATACCGACATAACCAAGGAGCTCGCCGTATTACTGTCGCCAAGGAAAACCAGAGTATAGGTCGGCACTTCCTCGATACCCAGATAGTTATCGCTTATTTTAACGGCATCCTTTGACTGCCATCCGTAAAAAAGCTTAGCAAATTCATCGAGTGCGAGCCCTGCGTTTCCCGCATAACCGTAACAAATAGTAAGATTGCCGTTTTCGACGTACAGTCCGTATTCATCGTCGGTTATAGGAGTGCCGCTGATTTCCACGTCTCCCGTAATATATATCATATAGGGCTTGCTCGCCGTTTCTCTGCTCGAACGGATAGGAAGCTCTGCGCCCGATATAGGGCTTAAAATGTCATTCACCTTTAAGGCAAGCTCGGCGCCAAGCTGAGATGAGCGCGCGTCATAAACTATTTCATACTCGCTTATGTCATGTCCTGCAATAATTATATCCGTTTTTGTTTTTACCATTTCTCCGTTTCCTCCGTTATCACAAGAAACCAACGCAAAAGTAAAGATAAATATCAATGCAAATATCAATATTTTACTTTTTTTCATTTTTTCTATCCCCTTTTTTATCGTTTAATACATTATATCACACAAGAAACGCTTTGTAAATATTTGTTAGATAAAAAGTAAGCAAAACGGCTTTCGCCGAAGCGAAATCCGTTTTGTTGTTTTTATTTTATTATCAGGCTCCACGCATTTCGAACCTTGATTTTTTCATAGCCCTTTTCGTCGGTTGAAATGACGATATCATACTTATCGACGCTGTCGATAATATTCTTGACTTTTTCCTTGTATTCTTCAAATACTGCCAAAAGGTCGTCAAGAGTTGCATTTTTGCTCGTCATATTGACCGTGCTTTCATACGCATCCTTGGACGCCTGCTCTAATCTGCTGACAATGCTCGCACTGAAGGTAACGTCTTTTTCAAGAGTATAGTAGGAGCCGACTCCTGCCCAGCTTGACGCGCTGTCGATCGAATACATAAGGTCGCAAATATGCTTAAATTCTATCTCATTGAGGACCATTTGCGTCATTTCATCGTCGCTATCATATACGTCCTTCATATATCTTGAAATTTCTTCGAGAGAAATCTCCTCACCGTTCGAACCGCCGTTAAACACGCTTTCATTATCGGTATAGAGAATGAGGTCCGTTCCGTCAGAATTTGCGCCTTTAATTATTACGTATCCACGGTAAAGAAGTCCCGCCTGATAGTAGATAGCGGTCTGTGTCGCTTCCGTTTTAAATACGGTGGTATACGCGAAGTCGATAGAATCGCTATCGTTTTCGAGAATCTTTCCAACGATCTTGTCTTCTGTCTGCGTTCCGTCGTAAACTTCAAGGATAGAGATGCCGTTTTCCTTATAAGAATGATTTCTGAACGCATCGGATTTATATATTCCGTTTTCGATAGGCACTACCAAATCTGCGGTAGTTCTGCCGCTTGCGCCCGCCATAATCGCGCCCACGATTACCTCAAATCCCTGCGCTTCAATTGCCTCGAGATGCTCCTTGCTTATTCCATACAAGGAACGAATTCCGGGGTATGAGCTTATTCTTGACTGATAACCGATAAAGGAAAGCAGCTGCTTTGCATACTCTGAATCAATTGTCGATTCGAGCAAATCTCCGTACGGCTCGCCGCATCTCTCACAGATTGCCTGCTCGGTATAAGTTGCTTTTCCGCCTGTATGTCCGAGCGCCTCGCCGTGCTCAAAGGTAGCTTCCCCTGTCTTGCCTTCGCTGCTTTCGCCGCATACGCAGGACTTATAGTAAACTGTCTTTTCGGTGCAGGTCGCCTCGCTCTTTAAGTAAACGTCGCTGACAACCTCTTTATCATATTCGTGAGCGATCAAATCGCCATACGGTTCTTCGCATCTGTCACA
>JAZNBK010000010.1:0-13094 GCA_045587025.1 Eubacteriales bacterium | reverse complement strand
GGTTGCCCTTGTTCTCGATAGAAAGATATGCAACCTGCGTCTTGCCGGGCTCCCAAAGGGTATCGGCATTGTTTGCGGTGGCTGCAAGGGAGTTATCACCGCCAAAAATGGGGTTGGATGATTCGGTAATCTCGGTTGAATCTGTGTCAGAGCTCCAGAGATTAAGAGCTACGTCGAGAGTACCGGCAATAATTTTGTTACCACTGCTGGTAACTGAGTCGGTAAACCACGCGAACGTTGTTCCAAGCAGCATGGTAAAGCAAAGGAAAAGCGCCATGACGCTTGTAAGCAACGCGCGTTTTGTAGATTTGTTAGTCATTTTTAGTTTCCTCCTTGTTGATTTATTTTTCTGTCAGACTAACTATGTAAAGCGATTTCATCGCAATACAGCAAATTATGCTTTGTCCGTCGTGCTGTTCGCTACGCTATCAGCACTATCCTCGGACGTAGACGGGGGAGTCGTTTTTTCGCCTTCTTTATTGGAAAGCATAGCTTTGAGCTCGAGCAGCTCTGCCATCATACGCTGATTTTCGGCGCGTTCTTCCTCGAGCTTGGCTCTCTCGGCCTTCATTTCGTTCATTTGCTCTTTTTTGTACTGGCGGAACAGACGGACGCAATTAAGCCCCTGAGAAAGAATAAGAAGCAGAAAAGGAAGAAGAATACAAAGAATATAGCCGGGTGTCGTTTTAAGAAACATAAAGAACGAACCCACCTTCGGTAGTCTGCCGACGTACTTACCAACGACAAATTCGTGTGTAACGATAGTTTCGTCATCGGTGTCGGTGGTTGTACCGTAGGTAACGAATCCGGGACGGCCGTTCGCATCGGTGGTCAGCTTTCTTATTTTATGCGTTATCGTTTCTCCAAAGCTGTTTGGATCCTGCGACAGAAAGGTGATAATATCGCCCTCCTTCAGCGCTTTGGGATCGACGTTCTTGGAAATGGCAATGTCGCCCGCATCAAAATCGGTGGCTGACATTGAGTCACTCGTAACGATGAAGAACTTAAAACCGAAAATATTGCGGTCGTTTTGGTCAAATGTATTGACCGATATCAACGTGAATATCATCATTCCGACGGAAAAGGCGACAACGATCCATACTAAGACGGCTTTTAAGATTGGTAATGCTTTTTTCATGCAGTTCTCCTTCAATTACCGAAAATCTTTTCTGGGTTGTTTTTCTTCTGCGTTGCGTCTGCGGTGATGTTAAAGGATACCGATTGTCCTTGCATAGCGTTTCCTGCTTCGGGGGAAAAATAGAACTCTATATAGAGTGTGCTTTTCATTCCCTCGGCAAGCGTACTCACGTTAACCTTGTTGGAGCTAAGCTCACTAATTTTGCCCTCGCATAGAATTTTTTCGTCAGGCGTTCCTTTAAATTCCGTTATGGTAACGGTGATATAGTCCTTCAGCGCGCCTTCTACGTCGGTAAAATACACGCGATACCAAACGTCAAAACCTCCAAGGTTGGCAATGGAAAATTCGCTTTTGTAAGTACCGCCGGGCTCATAGATCATATCGGTTACGTCAACGGGATTGCCGTCGTTAATCGTGAGCTTTACTCCCATGCTCATAGCGAAACGGTTATTACGAATTTGCGCAATAGAGCTTGCCAAGGCAAAGCTGGTAACGGTCAATCCTATTGAAAGGAGGATGACGGTTACGATCATCAACGTCAGTTTTTTCTTTAATTTGTGTTCATTCATATACCTTTTTCTCCTTTACTGTAATTGCCAAGAGAAATCGGCTGTAAGACCTTCTCCTGCGTATTGGTTGCCTACCTCTGCGCCGTTAGTATAAGCTGTGATACGGTAATAGATTGGGGTGACGGCTTTGTCACTTGCCGTGATATTGACGTCAACGGCAGCGCAATCCTTCATCAAGCCATCATACAGCACCTTATCCTCTGCGTCGGGAATAAGCTGCTCAATCTTAACTCTGAATACGTTTGAAAGCTTTTGCGCTGTATCCACATTCACGGAAAAACGGACGGTCTCGGCGCTGTCGTGAGTGACCGAAACACAGTAATATTGCGCTACGCTGTCACCGGGGAGCATATTAGTTACGTCAAAGGGGATATTTTCGTATCCGTCCTTTGCAGTCAGCTCCACAGAGGTTGCCGTTTCGGATGGCGGAGTTTCTTCCTTCTCATAGGCAATAAAGCAGTTGTTAGGCACTTTAAGCTGCTCACTCGTTTTGTCAATCGTCCAGGAAAGATCGCATATAAGTTTAGTGTCACAATACGCCTCGGTCAAGCCTTCAGCGGTAACGGTGACTTTGTAATATACCGTCGATTTGTTGCTATCGTTTTTGGGAAGAGTGTGTTTGACGGAAAAGTCCTTCAACAGACCCTTATATAACGTAGTGCTTCCGTTTTCGCTTACAAGCTTCATATCAAGCTTCAAAACCTCGCCTAACGAGCTGTCGAAAAAGACGCTGTTTTCGATTACAAGCGCAATTTCCTCGCTGTGAGTTACCTCGAATGCGAAATATTTGGTTTGACTGTCGAGGTTTTCAATATTTTTCATATAAAAGGCGGAGTTGTCGCCTTCGTTTACCGTAATGAATTTCAAATTGAGTGTTGACGCAGGCGGAACGGGTGGAGTTGTCTTGGATGCGGTAGCAAATTCGTTGTTGGCAATCGAGATGATGTCCTGTTCATCTATCCACCAAGACATATCGGCAAGTAGCTTTTGTCCGTAATACTGCTCGGAAAGTGGAGAATCAAGACACATTGTAATACGGAACAGATACTCTTCCGTGGTTTCGGCATCGGCATTCAGCTTGATTTCAAGAGTCGCCATATCTGAGAGCAGACCGTCATATAAGAGTGAATCACCGTCTGTTCCCACAAGCTCTACCTTAATCTTCATGATCTCTACGAGTTTTTGAAATTCCTCGTCCTCTCGGATCGTCATATCGTATTTCAAAATGAAATCTGAATTATATGTAGCAATTATGCGGTAAAGAGCACTTTTACTGTCGCCGCCGTTCATTCCTTCCACATTGAACGGAACATTTTCTTCGGCGTTGGTATTGTTAAATTCCAGATCGGCTTTTGGAGTTATATCGGGAGACGGTGGATCAATGACGTTACCGGGGATATCCACCGAGCCGTGCGGAGGTTCTCCCGCCTGACAGCCGCGGAGCAACAAAATTACAATGATAAGAACGAGAATCAGCAAGCCGACGATTACGGCTATTCTTTTCGCGTTGTTTATGCGTTTGACTATTTCATTTTGGTTAGTCATCGTTGTCTTCTTCCTTCATATAGGTGTCACAAGCTTGTTCATTTTCTTTTGATTGCAAACAATCGTTTGCAATTTTATCGCAAGTTAAAGCTTTGTTTGTAATCAGCTCGTCTGAGATCGAATAATTTTGGGGAACGATTCCTCCCTCGCAGTTTATACAAATCATTCTTCCTTCCGGAATAATTTCACCGCAACAAATGCAGGTGTCTGCGCCCGCAGTGTTATCAAATTTTTTGCTTTCCGTTAGTTTTGATGTCTTTTCATATTTTTGATTTTTCAATTTTGCCTCCTGCATGATTCGTAATGCTTTTTACTTGTTCCTTGAAATAAGTCGCCATCATGCAGTACAAAACGTTGAAAATATGCGGTGTATTTATTTCACTATCCTCAAGTTCGCCGTTATATACACGGATGCCAAAATCTAACAAAGCAGTAAAAACACTGTGTAATATAGAAACGACGTCCGCTTCCTCCTTGAAGAACGGAGCCATTTCAGCTACTATACCCTCAAAAAGCTTCTTGTGAGCCGCAAGAGAGTGTCCCTTGAAATAAATTGAATAATAATATCTTACGTAACAACGACAATGCGCCTCGTTGCCCAAAATAAATTTCCATGCCATCAAAAAGAATTGGTAAAGTCTATCTTTCAAATCAAGCGCAAAACCGCCAACGGCTTCGACCCCGAGCTGAAAGGCGTAAAACAACTCGTTGTCCAGGCAAACAAAGGCAGCTTCATATAAGTTTTCTTTGTTTCCGAACAGACGATAAATATAAACTTCATTCATTTTGATATCATGCAAATCTCCGCTGTAGTGAGTCAATTCCTTGGTTGTCGCTTTTTCAAAGCCGCCCTCGGCAATAAGATGTATGGTGTTGCTGATAAGAAGCTCTTTAATTTCTGTTTCATGCTTCATTTCGGTCTTACCTCCATTCAATACATAAACCGAATTACAAATTGAGTTAGCAAGGGCTTGTAGTGAACACTACGCCACGCCCCTAAAAAAAACTCCTGTCTCGCAGGCGCACGTTTTAGGAGATGATATATGTTCACCAAGAATAAAAACGACATAACGAGAGTTATGTTATAAAAAGAAGAAAAAAAACAGTTTGGCTCTTGGTAGCACAAAAAAATAAGCGCAACAAAAAAGCCCTTCGCCAAATCTTTTTAAAAGAAATGCACGAAAGGTGTTTTTTTGCTATACTTTTTTTATGTAATATTCAACAAAATCTCTCGAAGTGCATATAATTTTTAATAAAGTCATTGACTTTTAAGTTTTTTCGTAGTATAATCCTAGTATATCTAATGAATTATTGGATATCAGATGTAACATAACTCTCGTTATGTTATTCAATAAAGGACATAACTCTCGTTATGTTTCTATCGCTATCGGCGCCGTTGCGTCGTTTTTTTATATAATCAGACGCATATTCTCCATTCTGCGCTTGTGTTCTGCGCCGGTGGTTACGATATAAATTCGGGTTGTGTTGATGCTTGCGTGTCCCAGAATATCTGCGAGCTTAGCAATATCCTTTTCAATGCCATAAAACGTGCGAGCAAACAAATGTCGCAGATTGTGCGGAAAAACCTTGCTCGGTAAAACGTGGGCCTTTTCGCACAATGCTTTCATTTCCTTCCATATATTATTACGGCTGATTGGCTTGCCGTTTCTTGTAACGAATATTGCTCCTGAGATTATCTTCTGCTCCTTAACGTAACGGAGCAGTTTTTTCTTTAGATCGGAAACGATAAAGATTCGTCTGTTTTTACCCTTGCAGTTAACGACTGCCTCGCCTCTTTGCAACGCTTCAACTGTGATATATTGCAATTCACTCACGCGGATTCCGGTTCCGCAAATCGTCTGAATGATGAGATTAAGACGTTCATTGTGCTTGTCATTCGCCGCTTCAAGCAGACGGACATACTCCGCACGTGTCAGTTCTTTTTCCTCTGAGCAATAAGCTTGTCTTTGTATCTTGAACTGCTTGACACACAAATCCTGCCAACCGCAAAAGCGAAGAAAAGAATTCAACGCCGCTATCATAGAATTGGCACTTGCCACGGCATATCCATCGCTAAGTTTACTTTTATAATCAAGAACTTTCTGTTTGTCAATTTCCTCATCACCAACAAACGATGTAAAACATCTCACATCACGCATATATTTTTCTATCGTTGCTTTACTCCTTTCCTCCTCTATCAGATAGTTTTCAAAATCTTTCATTGCATTCTGCTGTATAATTCTTTTCATGAAATGCTCTCCTTATCAGGTACTTGTACCATTATTTTGCCAAAGTTTTTTAAAAAAATCCTGAATCTTCGATACAGACAGCTTTATACTACGAAAATATTGCACGAAAAAAATAAAAATCCTGCACTGTTGAACTGAACTCGTAAAAATGGACATTGAATAAAAAACCTCTTGTAGTAGAATAGAAATGTTACTGTGGGAGGTTTTTTCTATGGGAAACAAAAAAGACAAAAGCATTATCCAGAAAGCTTTAGAGAACAAATACGAAAAGAATATACAGATGGAGCATCTACACATTCGTTAGAAAGGAAATATGGCATTAGCCGCTATTCCATATAAAAAACTTCCTTTCGGTTGGGTAAACACCATTATACCGAAAGGAAGACGGAAGTCCAGAAAAATATTTGAAAATTATTTGTTGCCAATTTTGTTTTCAATCGTGATACACGAAGAAGTTAGCATTCTTTGTATTCTTCCACAGAGATTGCGATAGGATTTGAAGGTCGGCTCGTCAATGACCTTTGTATTATAGAGCAATTTGAGCCAACTTTCCGTTCCGGCGCACTCTTTTCGCGCAATCTTAAATTTTGATAGCATATCGGCAAGGCTTTGAGGATGCTGTGCCTCGGTGATGTTGGCAAAAACGCTCGACGAGGACTTGCGGAGTTGAAAAACAGTGTTGGCGTTGCCGCTGATAGACTTGCAGAGTAACTCGCACTTGGTGGCAAGTTCTTCTGAATATTCAAGTAATAAATTTTTAGCCATATCATTTTCCTTTCGCGGCCTTCGCATCCAAATCACGCCGTAGGCGTGTATGAAATCCGCTGTAGGCGGTATGTAATTGCGACGAAGTCGCGTATATAATCACGGCAACGCCGTGTATGTTATCAATCCGAAGGATTCCGGGGGGAATACACGCTGACGCGTGACGCCATACTGCGCGGGGCGCAGATTACATACACGCCCAAAGGGCGTGATTACATACCAATCCTTCGGATTGGATAAAAAATCCCGAAAGCATTTGCTTTCGGAATTTTTTTGGAGCTGCTACCCAGATTCGAACTGGGGACCTCATCCTTACCAAGGATGTGCTCTGCCGACTGAGCCATAGCAGCGTATTCAATTTTGCTCACGCAAACGTTATTATAGCAAATACTTTTCTTTTTGTCAATATAAAAACGCAAAAAAGTGCTCGAAAATCGGATATATTCCGCAAAAAACGAAAAATACGAGGGAATATCGCTATAAAAGGAAAGTAAAACGGGCTGTTTTTTAAAGGACAACCCGTTTTTTGATGCCGTCACGAGAAAGCGAAATTGAAAGAGATTCCTAAAAGCGCCAAAAGAAGAGAATAAAAGAGAAGTATTCGCACGCTCGCTTTTTGGGTGAAGCCGAGCGACAAAATGCGGTGATGAAAATGCCCCGTATCTGCCGAGAAAATGCTCTTTTTGTGATAAATCCGTCTTGCTACCGCAAAAAGCAGGTCGCATATAGGAAAGGCGAAAATCAGAAAGAGAGTTAAAATAGGAAGCGGGGACGGCTCGTCACTTCCTGCTGCGGATAGCGAAAGCAGACCGAAGGAAAAGCCGAGAAAGAGAGAACCGCTATCCCCCAAAAATATAGACGCCTTGTGTCTGTTATAAGGAAGAAAACCGAGACAAGCGCCGCAAAGCGAAACGATGAGAATATTCCATTCCCAATCGCCGCCGTAAAAGCAGACGAAAAGAGAGAGCGAGCAAATTACAGCGACGCCCGTCGCAAGCGCGTCTAATCCGTCGATAAGGTTAAAGGCGTTTATAAAGCAGAGCATCCAAAGCAGAGAAAAAACGAGCGAAAAAGGATAAGAAAAGCTTATCCGAACGGAGAAGAAGCTTATCCCCTCGGCTTGAAAGCCAAAGGAAATTGGAATAAAAGAGACCAAAAGCTGAGAAAAGAGCTTTGCTTTTGGCGAAAGAGAGAAAATATCGTCGCAAAGTCCTATTCCCACGATAAGAGCGCCTCCCGAAAGAAACGCGCCCGAAAGCGAAAAAAGCGTCTCCCCTCGCTCAAAAAGCGCGAAAAGGAAGGTTAGAATAAGCGAAAAGAAAACGGCAACTCCGCCGCCTCTCGGCACTGTTTCTTCGTGCATACGGCGATTATCACGCGGGATATCGAGCGCGCCTATCGAGGTCGATATAAGCTTCATTACGTAAACAGAGCAAAGAGATAAGCCGAGAGAAAGAATAAAAACTGTAAAAACAAGCATAAAAATAAAGCTCGGGCGTATAACAACCAAACAGGCGAGGTCTCTGCCAAAAAGCTGTTATACACCCGATTTCCTTTTGTTTATAAAATAATTTCGTTAATATCAGAGAGAAACGAAGCCGAGCTTGCGCTTCACCTTCGACATCGTTTTGCGCGCGCAGTAGGACGCCTCGTCTGCGCCTCGCTTCATTATCTCTTCGAGATACGCCTTGTCGTTCATAAGAAGCCCGAACTTTTCTCTGACGGGCGCAAGGGCATCCGCGCACGCCTCGCCGACGGCGAGCTTAAATTCACCGTAGCCCTTGCCCTCAAATTCACGCTCGATTTCAGAAACGCTCTTTCCTGTAAAGCAGGAATATATCGTAATAAGATTATTGATTCCCGGCTTGTCGTCCGACATGCGAATTTCACTTCCCGAATCGGTAACGGCGCGCTTGAATTTTCGGATAATATCGTCCTTGCCGTCAAGAATGTAGACGACGGCGTTCTGATTTATATCTGATTTTGACATCTTTGACGTCGGCTCTGCGAGCGACATAATCTTCATGCCCGACTTTGCAATATATGGCTCGGGAACGGTGAAGGTATCTCCGAAAAGTCCGTTGAAGCGCTGGGCGATATCGCGGGAAAGCTCTAAGTGCTGCTTCTGGTCGATTCCGACGGGAACTAAATCGGTCTGATACAAAAGGATATCGGCAGCCATAAGCGCAGGATAGGTGAAAAGCCCTGCGTTTATATTATCTGCGTGCTTCGCGCTTTTATCCTTGAATTGCGTCATTCTTGAAAGCTCTCCGAACATCGTGTGGCAGTCGAGCACCCAGCCAAGCTCTGCATGGGCAGGCACGTGCGACTGAACGAAAAGAGTATTCTTCTCGGGGTCAAGTCCGCAGGCGATATATAAAGCGAGAGTTTCATAAGTGCGGCGGCGAAGCTCGGCGGGAACCTGATGCACTGTGATTGCGTGAAGGTCAACTACGCAGTAAAAGCATTTATATTCTTCGGAAAAGGCGGAAAAATTTTTGATAGCGCCCAAATAATTTCCTATCGTGAGATTTCCCGACGGCTGAACGCCGGAAAAGATAACCTTTTTATCTCCTAACATATCGTTTCCTCTTATTATTATATCTTTTTGTTTTGACTTTATTCGCTTAGAGAGCGAACGGTCTTTATTGGTTCTTTACCCATTTATTATATACTTTACAGGAGATTTTGTCAAGCAAAAGAAGATTTTTACAAAAAAAAGCTCGAAAAAAGAAGCGAGACGATAAAAACAGAAGAAAATATTCAAAAAAAGTATTTACTTTTTCGCTTTTTTATGATATCATACAAGGTGATAAATTAGGTCTTGTGATTTTAAAATCACGTCCATTATATTTATAAATAATAAATAATAATTATAAACGGAGGAACAAAAAATGGAAAGAAAAAAACTTTCTATGGACGGTAACACCGCCGCCGCTACAGTCAGCTACGCGTTTACGGAAGTTGCCGCAATTTATCCCATTACGCCCTCGAGCGTTATGGCAGAGTTGACTGACAGCTGGTCAGCAACAGGTCTTAAAAACATTTTTGGTGACAACGTAAAGGTCATGGAGATGCAGTCCGAGGCGGGCGCAGCCGGTACCGTTCACGGTAGCTTGGCAGCAGGCGCTCTTACGACTACATATACGGCGTCACAGGGACTTCTCTTGATGATCCCCAATATGTATAAGATTGCAGGTGAGCTTCTCCCCTGTGTAATTCACGTTTCTGCTCGTTGCGTTGCTTCGCACGCATTGAACATTTTCGGTGACCATTCAGACGTTTACGCTTGCCGTCAGACCGGCTTTGCTATGATGGCTGAAACAAATCCTCAGGAGGTTATGGACCTCGGAGCAGTTGCTCATCTTTCTACGATTAAGGGCAGAGTTCCTTTCCTTAACTTCTTTGACGGCTTCCGTACCTCTCACGAAATTCAGAAGATAGAGGTTTGGGATTATAAGGATCTCGAGGAGATGGTTGATAAGGATGCTATCGCTGACTTCCGCCGTCGAGCTCTTAATCCCGAATCACCCGTGCTTCGCGGCTCTGCTGAAAACGGAGATATCTTCTTCCAGCACAGAGAGGCGTGCAACAAGTATTACGATGCGCTTCCCGCTATCGTTGAAGAATATATGGGCAAGGTAAACGAAAAGCTCGGTACCGACTATAAGCTCTTTAACTATTACGGCGCGC
This sequence comes from Eubacteriales bacterium, assembly GCA_045587025.1. Lineage (GTDB taxonomy): Bacteria > Bacillota > Clostridia > Oscillospirales > CAG-272 > UBA1740. Next base: position 3,135 of record JAZNBK010000010.1, on the reverse strand, counting down.
CGGATGCTGAAAGAGTAATTATCGCTATGGGCTCTATCTGCGACGTAGCAGAAGAGGTTATTGACTTCTTGACAGCGCAGGGCGAAAAGGTAGGTCTTGTAAAGGTTCGTCTTTACCGTCCTTTCGTTGCTGAAAAGCTCGCAGAAGCAATTCCCGCAACCGCAAAGAAGATAGCTGTTCTTGACAGAACGAAGGAGCCCGGTTCTCTTGGCGAGCCCCTCTATCTTGACGTTATCACGGCTCTTTCCAAGGTTGGCAGAAGCATTCCTGTTGTCGGCGGCCGTTACGGTCTCGGCTCTAAGGATACTCCTCCCTCCAGCGTATTTGCAGTATTTGAGAACCTCAAGCTCGACGCTCCCAAGGCGAACTTCACCATTGGTATCGTTGACGACGTAACCGGACTTTCTCTCGAAGAGAAGGCAGTTCCCGATACTGCTCCCGCAGGTACTATCAGCTGCAAGTTCTGGGGACTTGGCGGTGACGGAACGGTTGGCGCAAACAAGAACTCAATTAAGATCATCGGTGACCATACCGATAAATATATTCAGGCATACTTCCAGTATGACTCAAAGAAGACAGGCGGTATCACCATTTCTCACCTCCGCTTCGGTGACAGCCCCATTAAGTCCTCTTACTATATCAACAAGGCGGACTTCGTTGCTTGTCACAACCCCTCTTATATGCTCAAGGGCTATAAGATAGTAAACGACGTTAAGCCGGGCGGTAGATTCTTGCTTAACTGTCAGTGGACAGACGAGGAGCTTGAAAAGCATCTTTCCGCTGAAACGAAGCAGTACATCGCTAACAACAATATCAAGTTCTATACCGTAAACGCTATCGATAAAGCGCGTGAGATCGGTATGGGCAAGCGTACTAACACGATTCTTCAGTCCGCATTCTTTGCTCTTGCAGACATTATGCCTATCACAGAGGCAGTTGACTACATGAAGTATATGGCTAAAAAGTCATATCTTAAGAAGGGCGAGGACGTCGTTGCTCTTAACTATAAGGCAATCGACGCAGGCGTTGAAGCTTTGCACGAGGTTGCAGTTCCCGCATCCTGGGCTAACGCTACCGACGACTCTGTTGCAGAAAAGGCGACAGGAAAGCGCGCTGATCTCGTTGATTTCGTAAACAACGTTGTTATCCCCGTTTCAAAGATGCAGGGTGACTCTCTCCCCGTATCCGCATTTGAAAAATATGTTGACGGTACGTTCCCTCAGGGCTCTGCCGCTTATGAAAAGCGCGGTGTTGCCGTTGACGTTCCCGTATGGCACGCAGAAAACTGTATTCAGTGTAACCAGTGTGCGTACGTATGTCCTCATGCGACCATCCGTCCCTTCGCTATGAACGAGGAGGAAGCAAAGAACGCTCCTGAAGCTACCAAGTTCACAGCAAAGATGATTGGTAAGGGATGCGAGGGATATAAGTTCACTATCGCTATCAGTCCTCTCGACTGTATGGGATGTACCCTCTGCGTAAAGGCATGTCCTACAAAGCCCGAAAAGAGAGCGCTCGAAATGGTATCTCAGGAGAGCCAGCTCGACCAGCAGGCAGTATTCGATTACGCAGTTGAAAACGTAAGCGAGAAGGAATTGCCCTTCGCGCTCGAATCCGTTAAGGGCTCGCAGTTCAAGCAGCCGTTGCTCGAATTCTCCGGCTCTTGCGCAGGTTGTGCAGAGACGTCTTACGCAAGACTTATCACACAGCTCTTCGGTGAGAGAATGTATATCTCTAACGCAACAGGTTGTTCTTCTATCTGGGGCGGTTCTGCTCCCGCAACTCCTTATACGGTAAATCACGAAACAGGCAGAGGACCTGCTTGGGCTAACTCGCTCTTCGAGGATAACGCAGAGCACGGCTTGGGTATCTACCTCGGTCAGAAGGCAATTCGTGAGCGTCTTATCGGTAAGGTTAAGGAAATGGCTGAGTCCGAGAAGGCATCTGATGAATTTAAGGCAGCAGTTAAGAACTTCATTGATACAAAGGATAACGGCAAGGAAAACGAAGCAGCTACTAAGGCGCTTATCGTCGAGCTTGAAAAAGCAGCGGCGGCAGGCTGCCCCACAGCTCCTCAGATTCTCGCTGAAAAAGCATACCTCTCCAAGAAGTCCGTATGGATATTCGGTGGAGACGGTTGGGCATACGATATCGGCTTTGGCGGTCTTGACCACGTAATCGCAAGCGGCGAGGACGTAAACATTATGGTATTTGATACCGAGGTTTACTCTAACACCGGCGGACAGGCGTCCAAGGCGTCCAACATCGGTCAGGTTGCTCAGTTCGCTGCGGCAGGTAAGGCGATCGGCAAGAAGGATTTGGCTCAGATAGCTATGTCCTACGGCTACGTTTACGTTGCTCAGATTGCTATGGGCGCAGACCTCAACCAGACGATTAAGGCGCTTGCTGAAGCAGAAGCATATAAAGGTCCTTCTATCGTAATCGGCTACGCTCCTTGCGAAATGCACAGCATCAAGGGCGGTATGGCTAACTGTCAGGCAGAAATGAAGAAGGCAGTCGAGGCAGGTTATTGGCAGATGTTCCGTTACAATCCTGCTCTTAAGAGCGAGGGCAAGTCTCCCTTCACGCTCGATAGCAAGGATCCTACCGGAAGCTATCAGGACTTCATTAAGGGTGAAGCGCGTTACGCTCGTTTGGCTCAGGCGTTCCCCGAAAGAGCAGAGGCGCTCTTCGAAAAGGCAGAAGCAACAGCAAAGGCCAAGTACGAAAGACTCAAGAAGCTCGGCGACTTCTATTCATAATCATAGAACTAACCCGTTTGTGTGCGTTTCTGAAATATAGCGTTTGCTGTAAGCGAAACGAAACCAAACGACAGGGAGAGGGCGAAGAATTTTTACATTCTTCGCCCTCTTTTCGTTGTAATAGCCAACATTTTCAAAGAAAAGGTTGGCGTGAAAACCACCAGCAGTGCTGGTGGTTCCAAAAAGCTTTAGCTATGAGTAGAAAAAATATCCTCCTTTTGCTATAATAAGTGTAGGTTCGCCAACCGCACAAAAAAGCAAAAGGAGGAATCAAGTAATGAAACTTGACACAGATAGTTTAGCACATACACAATGGAATTGCAAGTACCATATAGTATTTTCACCAAAATATCGGAGACAGGTTATATATGGG
>JAZNBK010000009.1:0-2214 GCA_045587025.1 Eubacteriales bacterium | reverse complement strand
ACAACAATACGAAGCATCATATCCTCAATCCGTTTCCTCTCATGCTCGGGAACCAGCACCGCCTCGGGCTTTTTTTCGTTACCCAGCAGGGCATCCACCGTCATGCCAAGCACCTCGGCCAGCTTCGGAAGAAGCATGATGTCGGGGCAGGATTGATCATTTTCCCATTTGGATACCGCCTGAGAGGAGACATCCAGCTTTTCTGCCAGCTCCTCCTGTGTCATCTTTTTCTCTTTTCTCTTTTCTGCAATTCTTGCACCTAATGTTTTTTCCATGCCGAAACTCCTTTCGCGTTGTTTGCACCTACATTGTACCAAATTTAGATGCCTTATACAATAGACCAACGGTTGTTTTGTGAGAATTTTTTACAACCAACGGTAGGAAATTTTCTCAACCAAACGGATAGTTTGAGGAAATCGGTTCTTTTTTCTTTTTTGCCGTGGTTTTTACCAACATTGTTGAATTTTTAAAATTGGTAAACAGGGCGTGCGGCTTTTGTTGGCTGAAGATTGTAAATTGGGATTTATCGGTGAGTTTGGAAAGAGGTAGAGCTCAAAATCCACGCACAAACCGGTAGGGGAGGGCCTTGGTCCTCCCGAAAACAAAGGACAAGATTTTTTATCGGTAGAAGAACGCACATCGCAAGGCTCCCTCCGAGGAAACGCTGATTAAATCATGGACAAAACCTCTAAAATATGGTATAATATAGATACCAAAGGAAAGAGGGGAAAAAAGCATGGAAAAACAATTAAATTTTGCAGATATAGAATACGCCAATCGCAGAAGAACAACTAAGCGAGAAGAATTCTTAAACAAAATGGACAGTGTAATTCCATGGCATAAATGGATAAAGGCGATTGAGCCGTATTATCCAAAAGGAAAGCGCGGCAGACGCCCCCAAGAAATAGAGAAAATGTTAAGAATGTACTTGCTTCAAAATTGGTTTAATCTGTCAGACGAGGGTGTGGAAGATGCTATATATGACAGTTATGCCATGAAGCAGTTTATGGGTGTAAATTTTGGGGCAAATGAGCAAGCCCCCGATGCCACTACTCTGTGTAAATTCAGAAAGCTGCTTAACGAAAATCATATCACAGAGCAATTATTCAAAGATGTGCAAGACGTATTGTCCGAAGAAGGAAAAATGGTACAAGGCGGTACTATCGTAGATGCAACCATTATAGCTGCTCCGGATACTAAAAAGAATAAAACTACTCAAAGTGATCCTGAAATGCACACGGTAAAAAAGGGAAACAAATGGTATTTTGGGATGAGAGCTCACATAGGAGTAGATCCTCTATACGGTTTTGTTCATACTGTAGTATGTACCCCTGCTAACGAATCAGAGGTAAAAGTTGCTCCGAATTTGTTGCGCCCTGATGACAAGGTTGTATACGGAGATGCAGGGTATTTGAAGATGGAAAGATATGTGGAAGATGATATAGAAAGAGATTATCGCATCAATCGCCAAGTCGGAACTTTTAAGTTGCATTATGGAGATTCTCTGTCTTGGGGTGAAGAACGAAAATTGGAATATCGGAAATCCAGAGTTCGCTGTAAAGTAGAATTTGCGTTCCACATTGTCAAGGATATTTTCAAGTGGCGCAAAGCTCGTTATAGAGGTATTTATAAAAATCATTGTCAAGCAAACATACTATTCGCCTGTGCGAATTTGTATATGTTGCTTGGCTTCAAAGCTACACCCTGTAAAGGGTGAACTATGCCCAAATGGGGCAAATATCGCCTTTCATTGGCAATATACTCCCCTTAAAGATGCAGAAATCTTGGAAAATATCAAAAATTCCTCTATTTTCACTCTTTCTCCCTCCTTGCGGCGATTTAATCAGCGTTTCCCCGAGAGGGAGCTGTCGAGCGAATGCGAGACTGAGGGAGCCTGCGCAACGATATTTTCATGCTTGTTATATTGCGAGTGCTGATCTTGAATGCCGCATTCTCCTTCCGTCACGCTTCGCGTGCCACCTTCCTCCCGGAGGGAGGCTAAAGAGAAAGCGCCTCTATTGGAGCACATCCTGCCTTTTTGCTTCGGGAGGACCAAGGCCCTCCCCTACCGGTTTGTGCGTAAATTTCACTCGGTGCCCCTATCGTAACTTACCGATAAATCAAAATTTGATGGCGGGAGACCACAGGTCTCCCCTACGGAGTTTGAGGTGAAATTTTATTGGTTCCGCTATTATTGATTTCGCGTTCTACCTC
>JAZNBK010000008.1:0-6660 GCA_045587025.1 Eubacteriales bacterium | reverse complement strand
GTTCGCTTGGTGCGACAACCTTACGAGCGTTACTATCCCCGACAGTGTAACCACCATCGACTCTTCTGCGTTCTATTTTTGCACGAGCCTTACGAGCGTTGTTATCCCCGACGGTGTAACCACAATCGGCTCTTCTGCGTTCTCGGATTGCACGAGCCTTACGAGCGTAAAGTATAGAGGCACCAAGGCACAGTGGAATGCTATAACAAAAGGCGATGATTGGGATTATAATACAGGTAATTACACGATAATCTACAATTACACAGGCGAATAAATTTCAAGCCTTCCCCACGCGGGAAGGCTTTCGGTGTGAAATATTTATTTCCTTTTAAAAAGCTTTGAGAAAAATCCGCCTTTTTCATAAGGCTCTTCGGTGAAGTCCGTGACCTTATAACCCGTTTTTTCTACCGTTTCTTTAACACGGGTGGGGTCTATTCCCTCTCCGATGACGGTGGTTTCGCCAGCCTTGTGCGAAGAGGTGACCTTCGCTTTCGGGTATATCGCCCTTACAGCGTCATTGGTGTGCGCCTCGCACATCGGGCACATCATACCGTCTACCTTAAATACAAATTTCTGCATATCAATCTCCTTTTCTTACAAAAATGGCAGTCGCAAGACTGCCATTTTTCTTTCATTCGTTTACTTAATTACGCGCACGCGAATCATTCCCTCGATGCCTTCAAGAGCAGGCACGATTCTCTCGGGAACTTCCTCGTTCATCTCGACGATGGTGTATGCGTAGTCGCCCTTAGAGCCGTTGGAAAGGTTCTCAATGTTGATTCCCGCGCTCGATATGATGGTGGTGATACGGGAAAGAGTATTTGCGATGTTCTTGTGGCAAAGGCAGATTCTCGATTTGCCCGTATGGGGGATTGCTACTGAGGGGTAGTTGACAGAATTCTTGATGTTACCCGTGGTAAGGAACTCATCAAGCTGCTCTGCCGCCATAACAGCGCAGTTGTCCTGGCTCTCCTCGGTGGATGCACCGAGGTGGGGGATATTTACGGTGTTCTTGAGTCCGATAGTCTCGGGAATCGGGAAATCGGTAACGTATGCCGCAACCTTGCCCGACTCGAGTGCTTCCTTGATGTCAGCCGTATTAACGAGGTCTGCTCTTGCAAGGTTAATGATACGGACGCCGTCCTTCATCATTGCGATGGTGTCCTTATTTATCATACCCTTGGTGTCCTTTGTCGAGGGCACGTGAAGGGTGATGTAGTCAGCGGTACGGTAGATTTCCTCATAGCTCTTCGCGTTATGAACGGAGCTGGAGAGGCTCCAAGCCGCCTTAACGGTAAGGTAGGGGTCGCAGCCCGTAACCTTCATTCCGAGGTTCTTCGCGCTGTTTGCAACGAGACCGCCTATTGCGCCAAGACCGATAACGCCGAGGGTCTTTCCGAGAATTTCGCGGCCTGCGAACTTAGACTTGCCCTTCTCAACGGTTTTCGCAATATCGGGGTCGTCGGCGATAGACTTAGCCCATTCAATGCCGCCAACGATGTCGCGCGATGCGAGAATGAGAGCAGCAATAGCAAGCTCCTTTACGCCGTTTGCGTTTGCTCCGGGGGTGTTGAATACAACGATACCCTCGTCGGCACATCTGTCGGTGGGGATATTGTTTACGCCCGCGCCCGCTCTTGCAATAGCGAGAAGCTCAGCACCAAAGCTCATGTCGTGCATAGCGGCAGATCTGACCATTATAGCGTTAGGATTTTCGACAGTCTCGGAAACCTCGTAGCTGTCCCCGAAAATATCGGTACCAACCTTAGCGATTTTATTTAAAAGCTTAATTTTCTGCATGTTTTTTTCCTTCATATTAAAGAATATTTATTAAAGGGAGATTTTGGGGTTATCCTCTGCGAACTTCTTCATGAACGCTACGAGCTTTTCAACACCCTCGTAGGGCATACAGTTGTAGATAGACGCTCTCATGCCGCCAACGGATCTGTGACCCTTAAGGTTCTTAAGGCCTGCCGCGGCTGCTTCCTTACAGAACTTCGCGTCAAGGTCGGCATCTCCCGTGATGAAAACTACGTTCATCATGGAGCGGCACTTCTTATCAACGCTTGCGGTATAATACTGCTGGCTGTCAAGATAGTCGTAAAGAAGGCTAGCCTTCTTCTCGTTGCTGCGCTTCATCTCCTCAAGACCGCCGATGGAAAGAAGCCAATCGAATACGAGCTTCGCCATATAAATGCTCCAGCAAGGCGGAGTGTTATACATAGAATCGTTATCTGCCATAAGCTGATAGTCAAGCATAGCGGGGGTGTCGGGACGCGCATTTCCGAGAAGGTCGTTTCTTACGATTACGATGGTAACGCCTGCGGGTGCGACGTTCTTCTGTGCGCCTGCATAAATAAGCGCGAACTTGGAGACGTCGATAGGCTCGGAGAGTATGCACGAGGACATATCTGCAACGAGCGGAATATTACCCGTGTCGGGAATATAGTGGAACTTGGTTCCGTAAATGGTGTTGTTAAAGCAGATGTGAACGTAGTCGGCGTCAGGACGGAAATCGGCCTTGGTAGTCTCGGGAACGGTTGAGAATGCGGGACTCGCTCCGCCAGAGGACGCCGCTATCGCAACGTCTGCGTACTTCTTTGCCTCAGTAGCCGCCTTTTTCGAGAACTGACCGGAAACGATGTAGTCAGCGCACTTGCGCTCGGACAGAAGGTTGAGAGGAACCGCGGCGAACTGGGTAGACGCGCCGCCCTGCATAAATAATACCTTGTAGTTGTCGGGAATATTCATAAGCTTGCGAAGAGATGCTTCTGCGCTTGCAAGAATATCCATAAAATCCTTTGAGCGGTGGCTCATCTCCATGACCGACATTCCCGACTCGCCGTAACAGAGAAGCTCTGCCTGTGCCTTTTCAAGAACTTCGAGGGGGAGCATGGAGGGACCTGCGGAAAAGTTATATACTCTTTCCATTTTTTTCACCTGCGTGTTGCCGATTTTCTCGGCAAAATCCTTTCATTTTTTGTTTTTTAATCAACTGTGGACTAAAATTGTACATATTATACTACTTTAGTAGAGTTTTGTCAATACGTTTTACAAAAATTTTTTGCACAATTTTCATTTTCACAAAAATTTTCTCCTTTTTTCTATCCAAAATATGTAAAATTCAACAAAAAATGATTATAAATTTTATTTCTGCGCCGATTTTCAATTTAAATTAAATAACGTTAAGGGAATATCTGCCCCGTTTCAAAACCTTCGCAAATAAAGTTCCTCGCAAGTGACAAAGGCTTCTCTATGCAGCCGAAATCGGAGTGGCATGAGAAAGCGATACGGTGGTTTATAAAAGAGATGTATAAATAAAAGAGATGTATAAATGACGAAAGGAGCTCGCGAAGAGCTCCTTTTTCTAAAGCATATTCAAAATTAAACTTTCTCAGCATCCAATCGCAACTGATAAATTTTTTTCAACCAATCGGGCTGTTCGTTTAAGGTTTCTTTAATTTTTACCAAGGTTCGTTTTCCAATTCTTCTATCTAAAATTGCAAACATTCTAACCAGCGGGTTTTTAGAAAATATACTTTTTATAATGTCTTGATTTCGATACGCTTCCAATGCGGCACAAAACTCTTCATCTGTGTATTCCGTACGTGATTCTAATGGATGTTTTTCAAGTAAAGTCCAAAATTCTGACCAATACTCACCTATTCCACTTGGATTTTTGTTTTCTGTCAAACCACTTTTGATAAAATAGCTATTCACAGTCTCCCAAGAAAAACGCTTAACCTGCTCACCGTCAATACATATCTCAAAAATGTGACAACTGTCCATTCCGACATATCTTGTGCAACCATAACTAACACGATTTTTCAAGGAATCTGCTAACATTTCCTTTTCCAAGTATTTTCGCATACCACTAAAAGAGCCAAGAATCTTTCCCATAAGTATACCGCCTTTCTAAATACATTATATCACAAATAGGTTAAAAATGCAATGTTTTTCGAAAGGCTATGCATGAGGGGTATTCGTCTCTGACGAAGATTTTTCGCTCCGCCACTGGTGAGCAAGCTCCCCGATGGCTTACGCTCAAATTTATTCATTTTTATCCCCCTAATCCGCAAATGTGATTTATGCAAAATTCGAGTTCCTGAATTGACAAAGTTTCTTTTTTCTTATCAGAATGTACGATGCCGTTTCTGTGCATTCGCAATTTGTTAAGAACGTTAGGTGTATATGGATCGTAGTTATTTGCTTCATCATCTCTTGTCTCGAATCGAGAGCAATAGCTATTCAACATAGAAGAGAAATCTCCGGTATAATGAAAATCGCTTTTTAATATAGCTTCAAATCTAACACAAAGTTTAACCACCACAATATCGAAGTTGCCTTTCTTCATCTCCCCGACAAAGAAATCCTTTGTTAAATCCTTGATAGTTTTCTCTTTTTCTAATTGATAAGAAAAATCGGATATAACCTGTTCCTTATATGCGTCTAAATAATCTTCTATCTCTGAGATGGTTGGTTTGTAAGATGTTATTCTCTTTGTTCTTAATTCAAAAAGTTTGCCATCAAAAGAGGGGTAACCGAAATTATAAACAGTCTTTTTAAAAGATTCTGAAATAAAAGCTTCTATCGCCTTAGTATCTTTTTTAGTTACAAAGCCAGCCAAGTCTGTTTTGTTGTTATCGATTGCATATGTAAAGAAGTCTTTCCAAGCCTTTTTCTTAAACCACGATATGAAAGTTTCAACTCTATGGATTGGATAATTCTTCAAAATGCTTTTTGCAAATTTCAAATCTTTCGTTTCGAGGAGCTTATCAATTTGAACTATACCGTCTTTTAAAACAGAAAGAGTTTTTATTTGTTCCGAACTTCCACCGTTTTTCTTTAACTCGGCAGCTTGGATTTTTTCCTCGCTCAAAATATTTTGTCCTCTTTTTCGCGGATTGCTATCTATTATTTTGTTGTAATCGTTAGCTTTTTTTGCTATATCGATATAACCTTTATCCAACAAAGTTTGTACAGTAGACGCACTCAACTCCACAACAAAATATTTATAGCAATCACTCGTTCCTATTGCTTCATGTTCTTTGCACGGTGAGGTAGAATACTGTACGCTTGTCATGTACCTACCGGCAACCTCTTTTTCCTTTTTTTGCTTTGCTTTTATGCCTTGATTATTTATCTCACAAATAATATCCCAAATCAAAGACACGTCTTTGTCGTTATTGTTATTAACCGCAATACAAAGTGCGCTATTAATTTCGTTTCCGGTCATAGTACGGAAACATCTCATTTTAAGTTCTTTGCTTACATTGGGGTGAGTAAATATTAACTTAGACCATCGAGGAGAGAATATACCGCTACCGTTATCCATGCGATTTACATCACGTGAAAAAGCACCAATGCTGTCAAGCTCGTCAATTTTGTTGTTGATTATCAGGATTTCCAAAACTTTTTCGCTATACCAATTAATACAACCAGTGCGCATATAGTTGTTTTCAAAAATGAACTTCGCAGAGTATTTTTTAAAGAAAGCATCAATAACTTTTTTGCTATCGTACTGCAACATATAGTCTAAAATTGTTTTACTGCTTTCGTCTTTATTCTTCAATACTTCATAATCAATAGAGCCAAAGAGTTTAACATCATCATTTTTTGCACAAAGCTCTACCTTGGACATAACAATTATCTCTGTTTCAGGTGCTTTGCCTGTCATAAGATAATCAATACTAACTCCAAATAATTCTGCAATAGCTGGGAAAAATTCGACACTAGGGAAAGCGGAATCTTTTTCCCACTTACTTACGGCTTTATCGCTAACTTGAAGCTTTTCTGCAAGTTCAACCTGTGTCCAGCCTTTCGCTTTTCTTAATTCTGCAATAGTCTTGCCAATGCTATGTTTTTTTGAAAAAAGTCCCATAACAACCTCCGATGTTTTGATGATTAAATTTTATCACAAATTCGAAAAAATGTAAACCTACATCTCGTTGACGTGAGTTTTTTGGCGGAAAACGTGAAATGCAAAAACTCTACCGCTGGTAGAATTATAACATAACATAAGATATTTGTCAACATATTCATAGTTCAAGCAAATATGCTGGGAAGAGGGGTATTCGCCTGTGGCGAAGATTTTTCGCCTTGACGCTTACAAGCGAGTTTGACGCGCTCTACGGCTCAAATGCGAACCCCTTTCTGCGACTCGGAGAGTCACAGAGGGGCGTTCGAGAGCCTCTGACTGTGGCAAAAAACAAGGGACACCCACAAGGAGTGTCCTTATTTTTTGGCGCAGGAAGAGGGATTCGAACCCCCGTGCCTTTTGGGCAAACGGTTTTCAAGGCGTAATACACTATCGGATTTTAGAAGAAAATAACGGACTTTAACGGAACATAAAAGAGGCTGAAAACCCAGTAAAATCAAGGGTTTTCAGCCTTTTCTCTATCTCAAAAAACGGTTTTTCCAGACGCATCAAAGGTCTTCGCATCCAACACAATATCCAATGAAATTTTTAGATATTGCGTTAGATATTTCACCTCGTCTTGCGACTTTGGATAGCCACATTCCGCCCCAAATCAGCACCGCAAAGCAACAATTAACCCTCCCTCTCGGGTGTGTTATTGTAGCATACCTTGCCCAAACTTTCAAGAGCTTTCACAACTCTATTTTACAGTGAAAAACACTGTGCCTAAAACAAAGAATAGC
>JAZNBK010000007.1:0-34002 GCA_045587025.1 Eubacteriales bacterium | reverse complement strand
ATTATAGACCAACTTGTATATTTTGCAGAATTGAAAGGTATGAGTGCAAAAGACGCCGTAAAAGCCGTTGACTATTGGCTTTTAAGGCTGGGTATGAGTGAATATCGCAACAAACGCCTTGATACTTTATCGAAAGGAAATCAGCAAAAAATTCAGCTTATTACAGCGCTTGCTCACGATCCCGACATCGTCATCCTCGACGAGCCTTTCTCAGGGCTTGATCCCGTGAACGCAATGCTTCTCAAGGACGTGGTAAAGGAACAGATATCAAAAGGAAAGATTGTTCTGTTTTCAAGCCATCAAATGAGCTACATAGAAGAATTTTGCGACAGTATTGCTATTATCAACGCTGGAAAGGTGGCTATTAGCGGAGACCTTCACGATATCAAAAGAAATTACGTGCGTGATAAGCTTGTAGTTAGCACCATAAACCCCGAACCGATAAAATTAGACTTAGGTGAGGCTTGTTCTGAACGTGAGGACGGAACCTTACTTATTCAACTTGCAAGTCCCGACGAAAAACAAGCTATGATGAAACGACTTGTAGAAAGCTACGATATTGATGAAGTAAAGGTGTTTGAGCCTTCACTTAACGATATTTTTGTAGAGTACGCAGGTGCGCAGGTGTAAGGAGACAAAACAATGAAACAGTTTGGTAAAATACTTAAATTTGAACTTAAAGGTTATCTCAGAAATAAAGTGTTCGTTGGTTTTACTATCTTTCTCGTCGCACTAATTGCTATAGTAATGTTTATACCCAATATTATAGCAGTGTTTGAATCGGACGATGAGGGGAATATAACTCCTACCGACCTTCCTATAATGCTTATTTATGCTGAAGACAAAAATCTCTCAGCGACTGTAAAAGAATATTTTGGAAACGCCTTTGTTGAATATAACGTAAAAGTTGCAGAAGGTAGCGTTGACGAACTGAAAAACGACATTGTATCTGGCAATGCAGAGTGCGCCTTTGTAATGAACAGCGCATCATCATACGTTTACTATATAAACAACCTTTCAATGTACGATATGAATACTGAAATCGCTAACACCGTTTTGCAAGAAGTATATCGTATCAATGCTATGGTACATAACGGTATCTCCCCTGAACAAGCAGGCGCGATTATGTCCGTGCAAATTGAAAGTTCTACTGAAACGCTTGGAAAAGACCAAATGCAAAACTTTTTCTATACCTACATAATGATTTTTGCGCTCTATATGGTAATTCTTCTTTACGGACAGATGGTTGCCACTAACGTTGCAACTGAAAAGAGTTCACGCGCGATGGAAGTTCTCGTCACTAGTGCAAAACCTACTGCTATGATGTTTGGTAAGGTTCTAGCATCTTGTATCGCAGGCTTTTCACAGCTCGTTCTCATATTCGGTACAGCGATACTCCTTTACAACGTAAACAAGGAAGCTCTTTCCAATCCTTTAATTGCTTCTATATTCGATATTCCGTTTGAACTCTTTATCTATCTTATCGTATTCTTCGTACTCGGATTCCTTATTTACGCTTTTATGTTTGGCGCAATAGGCTCAACGGCATCTAAGCTTGAAGATATCAACACGTCGGTTATGCCAATAACCTTTCTCTTTATTATCGCATTTATGGTGGTTATGTTCTCTATGAGCAGCGGTACGATTGATAACCCGGCAATGATCATTTGCTCGTATATCCCGTTCACATCGCCAATGGCTATGTTCACAAGGATTTGTATGAGTACGGTCGCATGGTATGAAATTGCCGCTTCGATCGTAATTCTCGTCGGCTCTACCGTAGGAATTGGCGTCCTCTCCGCAAAGATTTACCGCGTAGGCGTTCTGCTTTACGGTACCCCACCCAAAATCAGCGCAATTCTGAAAGCTGTGTTTAAAAAATAATAAAGTATGCCCTCGCTCCGTTTTGGAGCGAGGGCATTTATCATAATTTCAAGGAATATTATTTCTTACGTATTTTTTTGTATGATTTTAGAAGAAACGCCTTTAATTTTCTCTTGGCGCAGATATATTTGAAGCAGAGTTTGAATTTAGTCGAGCTTATCTTTGTGCTTTTGCCATTCCTGATTATTTCCGTCACCATTGCAATAATATCGTCCTCTGTGATATTAAATTCAAAATCAAGCTGCGCGTCGCCGCACATCGTCAAATTTCCGTTCTTGATTTTTACAAGACGGTGCAGAACGTACTGACCATTTTTCCTTCTATATAGAAGGATGTCCCCCCTTTTGAGAGACGTCGCTCTTTCTAAAACAACGGTATCAATTCCTTCCTTGATTGTAGGGAGCATACTTTTGCCCTTTGGGACAAGGTAAAAGCAGCCGCCGTTTTCCACCTGTTCTTCAATTAAGGGAACTATTTCTTGAATACTCAGAAAGTCAGACAAGGATATTCACCTTTTTCAATGAATTTGTAAATTCTTGAAAATCTTTTCTTGCAGTTTCTTCGCTTATGTCGAAATCTTTTGTAAGCTCTGCGACAATTTCATCCTCGCTCAGTTCTTTTTCCAGCTTCTCCCAAATAAAAGCCCCTGAATCATTAAGCTTTATCATCCCTTTAATAGTTTTTGAAGCTTCGCCGAGGGGAACTGCATAATAAGTTCCGCCAATATTTTTCAAAACAAATTTTCCATTAAATTTCATAAGAAAAACCTTTCATCCATTTTTTATGGCGTTATATGCGACAATTGCAGATTCTTCTTCTGCCGTGCAATATATAGCGTATAATTTGCATTTTGAGAGTAATATATTTACATAATCAAGGAGCTTTATAACTTCATCGTCTTCTTTTGGAATTAAGAGCTGCTGCATAAGCAAGGGAAGCGCCGCTTCGCTCGAAATGCTCTCAACGTGATTTTTTTCATCTCTTTTTATGAAAGCCAAAGCTTTAAGATGAGTGTGTGTATTCCGATTTATTTTTTCTTTTCCACACCAGGGCGTTCCGTAAGCCATAATCTCTTCGCCTATAATCCTCACGATTGGTTTATCGCCGTTTACTATTTGCACTCTTTCGCCAAAAGCTTTTTTCCAATTTGCCGTATGCGTCGTCTTGCCCGTACCGCTTGGCGCGAGGAAGGCAATTCCGTCGCCGTCTATCGAGATTAAAGAGGAGTGCATAATGAATCCGTCGTATCTTGACATAGCTTCGCACAATTTGCGATATATTGCCGTGAACTCCAGAAGCTCAGGGGAAATTTTCAAATTTTCGCGTCTTTCGCTTTCAATTTCCGCGTCACTCACCTTAATAATTATATCGCTTTTTTCTGTATCAGCGCAGAAATAATCGCGGCAAGCATTCTCCGTGTAGGGAAACCGATTGTCTATTTCAACTACAATCTCGGCTATTTTACATTTAAACATAAATCTCTCGCTTGTAAAATTATTTGTTGTACCCAATTAATTATACTACAAAAAGCGGAGCATATCAATACCTTTTTTCAAATGGTATTATAATGTGAAAAAATTAAGCCGAAATAATCTCATGCGAAAACAAAACGAACCTTGACTTTTCATCAAGGTTCGTATAACTTGGTGCCGGTGATCGGGGTCGAACCGATACGGTATCGCTACCACTGGATTTTGAGTCCAGCACGTCTGCCAATTCCATCACACCGGCATATTGCTATCGCAACGAATGAATTATAACACATATTTATACGAAAATCAAGAGTTTTAAGAAAAAAATAAAGAAAAAATTTTAAATGCATTTATGCCTATCAATTTGAACCTTGCCGACCTTTAAAACAATGGAAGAAAAAACGAAAAATGTCTAAATAATTTACACAAAAATATTGATATATAAGTAAATTTGTAGTATAATTATTTGTATTATTTTTTACGAGGTATATTATGTCAGTCGATAAAGAATTTAAAAAAGGAAATATTTCGGTAGAGACGAAACACATTTTCCCGATTATTAAAAAATGGTTGTATTCCGAAAAGGAAATTTTCATAAGAGAGCTTGTATCTAACGCGACGGATGCGATTACGAAGCTAAAACGGCTTTCCTCGCTTGGCGAATTTGAAGCTTCGGGCGAGCCGTATAAAATTACAGTTTCATTCAACAAAACCGAGAAAACTATATCTGTTTCCGATAACGGTATTGGTATGACCGCCGACGAATTGGATAGATATATCTGCAAGCTCGCGCTTTCAGGCGCCGTAGAGTTTATCGAGAAATATGAGGGAAAGGACAATTCCTCAAACGGTATCATAGGTCACTTCGGTTTGGGCTTTTATTCCGCCTTTATGGTATCGGATAGAGTAGAGGTAATTACGAAATCATATAAGGACGAGGGCGCTGTCCGCTGGGATTGCGACAGTGAGAGCGAATTTACCGTCAGCGAAGCGCAAAGAGGCAGAGGCACGACCGTAATTATGCACATAAACGAGGACGGCGAGGAATATCTCAACGAATATAAGCTAAGAGAAATGCTAAACCGTTACTGCTCCTTTATGCCCTTTGAAATTTATCTTTGCGACGAGGAAAAAGAGGACGACGAGACAGAGAATGGCGAAAAGAAAAACGAGCCGATAAACGATACAAATCCTCTCTGGCAGAGAAATCCCACTGAGTGTACCGAAGAAGAATACAAGAGCTTTTACAGCAAGGTTTTCGGCGATTACAGAGAACCGTTGTTCTATATGCATATCAACGCCGATTATCCTTTGAACTTTAAGGGTATTCTTTATTTCCCGAAGATAAGAGAAAACTACGAGAGCTTGGAGGGAAAGGTAAAGCTTTATTATAACCAGGTTTTTGTAGCAGATAATATAAAAGAGGTAATTCCCGAGTATCTTCTGATGCTCCGCGGAGTTCTTGACTGTCCCGAGCTGCCCCTGAACGTATCGAGAAGCTATCTGCAAAATAGCGGCTACGTGAGCAAAATTTCCGCGCATATAGTGAAAAAGGTGGCCGATAAGCTCAACTCGATGTTTAATACCGACAGAACGGCTTTTGAAGCGCTTTGGCGCGACCTGAAAACGTTCGTTGAGTACGGCTGCATTTGCGATAGAAAATTCTACGATAGAGTATCCTATTCCGTCCTCTTTTCGCTTACAACGGGAGAGAAGAAAACTATCGACGAATACTTGGAGGGCGCAAAGGATAAGCACGAGAATACCGTTTATTACGCCACCGATGAAAAAATTCAGTCGCAGTATATCTCTATGTACCAATCGAAAGGAATAGAGGTCGTCCTGCTCGACGGAATGGTTGATAACCGCTTTATAGAAGCTATCGAGCATTATAAGGACAACTTGAAATTCAAGCGCGTGGATTCCGACATTTCCGCCCTTAAGGAAGAAGGCGAGACCGAGGAAGATAAAGCCATCTCGGATATCTTTACGAAAATTGTGGGAGAAAATACCAAATTAACCGTAAAGCTCGAAAACGTGGCGGACGAAAACGTTCCCGCATTACTTACGGTGAACGAGGAAGCGATGCGTATGAACGATATGATGAAAATGTATGCACCCGACGATCCCGAAATGCCCGTGGATATCACGCTGGTTTTGAATAGTAAAAACGAAATAATAGAGAAATTGAGAAACGGAAGCTATGCCGATTCTGCCGGGCTTGTAGCAAAACAGGTCTATCTTTTGGCTCTCCTTTCTCAGAGAAAGCTCTCCGCTGACGAGATGAAATCACTCTTGAACGGAAGCTTCGAGGTGTTGAAAAAGCTTTGATTACCGATAATCTTTATTATGAAAAAACAGAAAAAATAACCGAAATTCTATTAAAACACGAGGAAAATATCTCGGCAGAATACGAAAAACGATTTAGCCACCTCAAAGAGCTGGCGACCTATCTTTGCAGAAATATAGAGAATAGTAGGGGCTTTTTGAAGTTAGCCGAAGAAGACGCCTTTCGCTACTGTGATAGCGTTCACTTTCATCGGCAATTGCTCTCGCAGAACAGACAACTCGTTATGAGGGAGCTTAACTCCTTGCGTAGCTTCGACAAGGCGATCTTGTGTGAATGTATCGTCGATGAGTGGGAGCGTACGAACAACGAGCATTTGATGCTCGAGGATCTCTTGGACATATCGGGGTTTGACGCCGGTTATATTTCCTATGTAAAGAATAAATATTCCGATAAGGCGTTTGAAAGCTTATCCCTTTGCGTAGACGAGGCGAAGGTTTCGTATTCAAAAAATTTTGAGGGTATCTGCGAGGATATAGTGAACGGTTTTTCTTCATACGGAATTTTACCCATTTCTATAAACAATTGCGAGATAGAAACGGTTAGTAAGCTTTTATCATCTTACGAGCTGAAAATTTGCGCCGTCTGCGACGTTTCGTCCGCAGACGAGACGGTTACAAAATATGCGCTCGTATCAAATAAGCTTCGCGCATTTTTTGAGAGTGAAAACAGGCATTTTTCATTCTCGTTGATTTCGGATAGTTCCGACACTGTCGAGGAAATTTGCAAGGTGTTGAATTTATACGGCTTGACGATATGCAGTATAAGAGCTTTTCCTTCTATCTCCGTCGGTTATAACTGCCGCTTTAGAATAAAGGAAAATAAATCCAACCTATCCAAGCTTGCATTGTATCTTATAATATTTTATCCTCATTTTATCTCTGAGGGATTATATTCGGAAATTTAATATAAAAGGAATTGGTTTTATGATAAAGCAAATACAATATAAAACGAAGGGCACTTGCTCAAGACAGATAGATGTTACCCTTGACGGCGACGTTATAGTAGACGTTAAGTTTCTTTCCGGCTGCCCCGGAAACACGCTTGGCGTATCACGGCTGGTAAAGGGAATGAAGGCGCAGGATGCCATTGAAATTTTAAAGGGCGTTAAATGTGGGATGAGAAGCACTTCCTGCCCCGACCAATTGGCGCTTGCCTTGCAAGAATGTCTTAATAACTAATAATGGGGGACTTTATGGATTACAGAACTGAGTATAAACGCTGGCTTAATTCCGACGTTTTAAGCGCAGAAGAAAAGAAATCTCTTCAAATAATTGAAGCAGATGAAGAGAAAAAGGAATTGTTTTTTGGCGCGGTAATGAATTTTGGTACGGCGGGGCTTCGTTCCACTATGAACTTAGGTCCTGCTTGTATGAACGTATATACGGTAGCGCAGACCACGCAGGGAATAGCGGAGCTTATAAAAGGTGAAAACGGCGCAAGCCGAGGCGTTGCCATTGCCTACGATAGTAGAAATAATTCTAAAAAATTTGCCGAATGTGCGGCAGAGGTCCTTTCCGCAAACGGTATTAAGGTCTATATCTTTGACGACATTCGTCCGACGCCCGAGCTTTCTTTTGCGGTACGTGAGCTTTCTTGCATTGCAGGTATCAATATCACAGCGTCACATAACCCGAAAGAATATAACGGATATAAGGCGTATTGGGAGGACGGAGCGCAGATTTCACCCGAGCAGGCTAAAATCGTGAGCAAAGCCGCCGAAAAGATAGAAGTATTGGGCGGAGCTGCGAAAATTCCTTTTGAAGAGGGAGTTAAAAACGGAATTATAGAAATTCTCGGCGAGGACTTTGACGAGAAATATCTTTCTGCGGTAATTAAAACTGCGATAAACCCCGAAATAGTTAAGACGGTTGGCGACAGCTTGAAGATAGTTTACACCCCCTTGCACGGAACGGGCTATAAGCTCGTCCCCGAGGTGCTCTCGAGAATAGGCCTGAAAAATATTTACACGGTAGACGCTCAAATGAAGCCAAACGGAGATTTCCCGACGGTTAAGAAGCCAAATCCCGAGTATGCGGACGTCTTTGAGCTCGGTATTGCAATCGCCGAAAAAGAGGGAAGTGACCTCGTTATCGCAACGGACCCCGACGCAGACCGGGTAGGCGTGATGAGCAGAGATAAAACGGGAGAATTTAAAACGATAAGCGGAAATCAAATGGGAGCGCTTTTGTTGGATTACGTTATAAGCGCAAGGAGAGAAAAGGGACTTCTAAATGAAGGCGCTTATGCGGTTAAGTCGATCGTTTCCACGGATATGGCAACAAAAATTGCGGAAGTTAATAATATTAAGCTCTATGATGTTTTGACCGGATTTAAGTATATAGGCGAGGTTATTAAAAATTATGAAGAGAGTAACCTTGACGGAGAATTTATTTTGGGCTTTGAAGAAAGCTACGGTTATTTGTTCGGTAGCTACGCAAGGGATAAGGATGCAGTAGAAGCCACGATGATGATATGTGAAATGACCGCATATTACAAGATGAAGAATATGACGCTTTTAGATGCGCTCCGTGATTTGTATAACAGATACGGCTTGTATAGAGAAGCAATGACCGATATTTATATGGAAGGTCTCGACGGAATCGAGCGTAGAAAAAATACGATGTCAGGGCTTCGCCAAAATCCGCCAAAACAGATAGGCGGAGTACAGGTTTCTTCTATCGGAGACTTTGAAAGTGGCTATATTTACGATTTAAACAACGGCAGAAAAGAACCCACCGGCTTTATCAAGAGCGACGTTCTTTATTACAATCTTGAGAATGGAGATAAGGTTATCGTAAGACCTTCCGGTACCGAGCCTAAAATTAAAATTTATTTTCTTGCACACGGAGAAAGCGAAGAAGCTTTGGATAAAAAGATAAGCGCGTATAAAGAAGACGCGCAGAGCTTCACAAAATAAGGGAAACATTATATAAAGTGAAAGGATAAAAAACGTGACGGATAAGCAAAGACGTACGAGAAACTTCTGTATTATTGCGCATATAGACCACGGAAAGTCAACCCTGGCAGATAGAATTTTGGAAAAAACCAGCGCGGTTGAAAGACGTGATATGGAGGAGCAGCTGCTTGACGATATGGACCTCGAAAGAGAAAGAGGAATAACCATAAAGGCAAGAGCCGTTACTCTTTCGTATTTTGCTAAAAACGGAGAAGAATATTATTTTAATCTGATAGACACCCCCGGTCATGTGGACTTTGGTTACGAGGTTTCTCGGTCATTGAAGGCGTGCGAGGGCGCTATCCTCGTTGTAGATGCGACGCAGGGCGTAGAAGCGCAGACGCTCGCAAATGCGTATTTAGCCATAGAAAACGATCTTGAAATTTTGCCTGTAATTAATAAAATAGATTTACCCTCGGCAGATCCCGACAGAGTTACCGCAGAAATAGAGGATATTATAGGTATTCCAGCAGAGGGATGCCCCAGAATTTCTGCAAAGGTCGGTCTGAATATCGAAGACGTTCTCGAAAAGATAGTTACGGATATTCCCGAGCCGAAGGGAGACGAGAAAGCGCCGCTTAAGTGCTTGATATTTGACTCACGCTACGATAGCTACCTTGGAGTTGTCGTTTACGTAAGAGTGTTTGACGGTGAGCTCCGCGCAGGAGACAGGATAAAGCTGATGAGCAACGGCGCCTGCTTTGACGTTGTTGAAGTTGGAACAATGGGCGCTTTTGGCATGAAAAAGGCAGAAAAAATTTCGGCAGGAGATGTAGGATACATAACTGCAAGTATAAAGACCGTAGGTGAAACACGTGTGGGTGATACCATAACGTCGGCTGAGGGGGGAGCGAGCGAGCCGCTTGCTGGCTTCCGTGAGGTACGCCCTATGGTTTATGCAGGTATCTATCCGGCAGACGGCGCTAAATACGGCGATTTAAGAGACGCCTTGGAAAAGCTGAAGCTAAACGATGCGGCGTTAGTCTTTGAGCCGGAAACCTCAATCGCCTTGGGATTTGGCTTCAGATGCGGATTTTTGGGACTTCTTCATATGGAGATTATTGAGGAGCGTCTTGAAAGAGAGTTTAATCTCGACCTGATTACCACCGCTCCCAGCGTTATTTATCGCATCAAAAAAAGGGACGGTAGCGAGGAGTACATTGATAACCCCTCGAACTTCCCGTCGCCCGATGAGATAGATCATTCCTATGAGCCGATAGTGAAGGCGAATATAATTACCCCCACGGAATATATTGGCGGTCTTATGGATTTATGTCAGGAACGCCGAGGCGATTTCATTGATATGAAGTATATCGATACTACCAGGGTAGAGCTTCATTATTATTTACCGCTGAATGAAATAGTTTACGACTTTTTTGATGCGCTTAAGAGCCGCAGCAAAGGATACGCTTCGCTCGATTACGAATTTTATGAATACCGTGACAGTAAGCTTGTAAAGCTTGACTTTTTGCTCAACGGCGAGATGGTTGACGCGCTTTCCTTTATTCTTCACGAGGAAAAGGCGTACGGCAGAGCGAGAAAAATTGCAGAAAGATTAAAGGAAAATATTCCGAGACAGCTTTTTGAAATTCCTATTCAAGCCGCGATCGGCTCGAAAATTATAGCGCGCGAGACCGTAAAGGCAATGCGTAAGGACGTTCTTGCAAAGTGTTATGGCGGAGATATTACACGAAAGAAAAAGCTTCTTGAAAAGCAAAAAGAGGGTAAAAAGAAGATGCGTCGCCTCGGTAGCGTAGAGGTATCTCCTGAGGCATTTATGGCGGTTCTGAAATTGAACGATGATGAGTAAAAAGAGCGTAGGTCTTTATATTCATATTCCGTTTTGCCTTAAGCGGTGTAATTATTGCGATTTTTGCTCCTATGATAAGTTGAGCGAAGCGGATAAAGACGCCTATATAGGCGCTCTTTGCGCTGAATTAAAAAGTGAAGCGCCTCTTCTCTACGATTATACGGTAGATACCGTTTTTTTCGGCGGAGGAACGCCTTCTCTTTTGTCAAATGAACAAATAGAGAATATTTTTTCGACTTTAAGAAAAAACTATATATGCGATAAGGATATAGAGATTTCTTTAGAAATAAATCCTGCTACCGCAAAAAAAGATAAGCTCGAGCTTATGAAAAGCTTGGGCGTAAACCGTCTGAGTATAGGGATGCAATCCGCAAATGACGACGAGCTGCGCCTTTTAGGTAGAGCACACGACAAAAACGACTTTCAAGCCCTGTTTAATATGGCAAGAAACGTCGGCTTTGATAATATAAACGTCGATTTGATGTACGGAATTCCAAGTCAGACCGCAAAGACCTTTGAAAGAACGTTAGATTACGCAGTTTCTCTTGACTGTGAGCATTTGTCGGTGTACGGACTTAAAATCGAAGAAGGAACACCCTTTCATAAGCAAAGAGACAGCTTGATTTTGCCCGATGAGGATGAAGAATATCTGATGTATATAAATTGCGCCGAGAAGCTATCGAGTGCCGGATTTCTTCACTATGAAATTTCAAATTACGCTAAAGAGGGCAGAGAGTGTAAACATAATCTCCGCTATTGGCGAGATTGTGAATATGTCAGCTTCGGCGTTTCGGCATTTTCTTATTTTAATGGAAAGAGATATGGGAACTCATACGATATAAAAAAATATATCGAAAATGAGGGCGCGTGTGACAAAATCAACGTGGAGAATATCGACGATAAAGAGAGAGAGTACGAGTATATTATGCTTGCTCTTCGTCTGAGGGAGGGTATTATAGACCAAGATTTTTATTCTCGCTTTGGCGTTCATTTTTCCGAGAAATATGCAAAGCCGATTAAATTGTTTGCAAAGAGCGAGTTTTTTGGGGCGGACAACGGCAGATTTTATCTTACCGATAAGGGTATGTATGTCAGCAACTCGATTATATGTGATTTTTTAGAGGAGCTAAACAAATAGAAAATATGCTATTGACAAATTTGCTTCTTTTTGATAAAATATAATCATAAAGTAAAGATATTTGAGAGGAATGCCGAAAGGCACGGTGGCAAAAATGGATGAAATTTTAGTTGGCGATATATATACTTTGACAGATGACGAGTCAGGTGAGGAGAGGGATTACGAGATAATCGGTACTGCCGACATTGACGGCGGATTTTACGTAGCTCTTGTTTTGACCGATGAAGATTCTGAGGAATATATGATTCTTAAGACAGAGGACGATAACGGCGAGAGAATTCTCGTTACCGTTGACGACGACGATGAATGGGAAAAGGTTTCTGCTTATTTTGATAATGAACTTTTCTCGGATATCGATTACGACGAGGACGAAGAATAATTTGAATTTCTTCCTGCTTAGTGCGTGATAGAGTGAGTTTTGGGCCTACAATTGAAAAAATGGAGCTCGTACTTCTGTTGACGGGTATGCAGGCCTCCCGGAAAGGTCCGACTTTGTGCCGACCTTTTGCGGACGTTGGAAGCACAATGCAATGGAGAGAGCACCACCCTGCAACGCAGGGCTAAAAGTCTTGCTCTACACGGCTCGGCGGGGTCCTTTTTTAAGACGCAGAGATTTATTGTTTATAGACGAATGTTTTTGGGAGTTCAATTTCACTTGAACTCCCCTTTTATATTATAATATAATGACACCTATCAAAAGCTTTATAAAAAAATCAGAAAAACTATTGCATTTTTTTGATTAATGTGTTACAATAACATCAGTTTAGCAAACTAAAGTTTAGTTTGGTGAAGTTTAGCCGACTAAATCAGGTTTACAAAATAAAAATATGAAAAAGAGGAAAAAACAATGAAAAAAATTATTGCACTCGCACTCGTACTTGTTATGATGACTGCAACTCTTGCTATGTTTGCAAGCTGTGGTCAAGAGGCAAACGAAAACGTACTCATTTGCGGAGTAACACCTTTTCCCGGAATGAATGACAAGGATGAAAACGGCAACTACACAACCGGATTTGAAACCGAATTCGCTATCGAGGTCGGTAAGCTTCTTGGTATGGAAGTAAAATTCCAGGAAATCGACTGGTCTCTGAAATACAATGAGCTTGCATCAGGCGCTATAACCTGTATCTGGAACGGATTTACCGCCAACTCTGCCGATAACGGAACACCCCGTTCTGAGCTTGTTGATTTTACATACGGATATATGCTCAATCAGCAGTGCATCGTTATTAAGGCGGAAAATGCTGACCTTTACAAGACCGAGGCAGACCTTGTTGGTAAGACTGCAGGCGTAGAGGGCGAAAGCGCAGGCGAAAGCTACGCTGCTACCGCTGTTGGTGAGGAAGGTAAGCTTGAGAAATATCCCGCGCAGAACAAGGCATTCCTTGAGGTTAAGTCGGGCGCTGTTGACTTCGCAGTTGTTGATATCGTTTTAGCGAAGAATATTTGCGGCAAGGGCGACTTCACCGACCTCATGATTGTTGATACCATTCAGCTCGCTTCTGAAATTTACGCTGTCGGCTTTGAAAAGGGAAGCCCTCTCACCGCAAAGGTAAATGAAGCAATTGAAACGCTTTTCGAAAACGGTAAGATTTTGGAGATTGCTACCAAATACGGTTTTGAAAATACAATCGAGCTTATTAAGGAAATTAAGTAATATTTAATCAAAGGAAAAATATATGGCTATATCTTGGTCTTTGTTCTGGCAGGTGACTCTTCGCCTGCTCAGCGGCTTCGAAACAACCTGCCTGATATTTGCGCTAACACTCGTGTTAGCGCTTCCTTTAGGTTTGGTGATATCTTTCGGTTCAATGTCTAAATGGAAGCCACTCGCATATATAACGAAAACGTTCGTCTGGATAATACGCGGAGTCCCGCTTATGCTTCAGATTTTCGTTGTATTTTACGTGCCGCGACTGTTATGGGATTTACCTGCCTTCTCTCGCTTTAACGCAGTAATTTTAGCGTTTGTAATCAATTACGCGTGTTATTTCTCAGAAATATACCGAGGCGGTATTGAGAGCATTTCTCGTGGGCAGTATGAGGCAGGCGCGGTGCTTGGCATGACGAAAGCTCAGATATTCTTCAGAGTAGTTTTGATGCAGGTTGTTAAGCGAATACTCGCGCCGATGTCAAACGAGGTAATTACACTCGTCAAGGATACTGCGCTTGCAAGAGTTATTATGGTGGTGGAAATTTTGAAGGTTGCTGAGGAATACACCGCCAAAGCGCTTATTTGGCCTATGTTTTACACGGCGGTATTCTATCTCGCTTCCGTAGGCATTTTGACGCTTCTATTCGGTTATTTTGAAAAGAAGCTTTCCTATTACCGAGCTTAAGGAGGACGCTATGGCTTTTTATGAAGTACAAAATATGAAAAAAAGCTTCGATAAGCTTGAGGTCCTTAAGGGCGTCGATATATCGCTTGAAAAAGGCGAGGTCCTTGCAATTATTGGTTCCTCGGGAAGTGGAAAAACAACGCTTCTGCGCTGTATCAATTTTTTGGAAAAGCCCGATGAAGGTACTATCAAGGTGAATGGCGAAACGATATTTGATTGGTCGGATAAGCAGACGGTGAGCGAAGAGCAGATTCGTCAAAAAAGGTTGCATTTTGGTCTTGTGTTTCAGTCCTTTAATCTTTTTCCTCAATATACCGTAAAGAAAAATATTACGCTTGCTTGCGAGCTTCTTGAACAGGAAAAGCTTAAAAAGAAGCAGAACAAGAAATGGTTCGCTCTCCTTTCAAAACCAGAAAAGCGAAGCATTTCTCAAGAGGTTGAAGAAAAGGCAGAGTGCTTGCTCGAACAGGTAGGACTTTCAGAGAAGGCAGACGCATACCCTTGTCAGCTTTCGGGCGGACAGCAGCAGAGAGTTGCTATTGCAAGAGCGCTGGCTCTTAGCCCTGATATCCTTTGCTTTGACGAGCCGACATCTGCGCTCGATCCTGAATTGACAGGCGAGGTTCTTCGTGTTATCAAGAATTTGAAGAACGAAGACAGAACGATGATTATAGTAACTCACGAGATGGAGTTCGCTCGTAACGTAGCCGATAAGGTCATATTTATGGCAAACGGCGTGGTTGAAGAAACGGGCTCGCCCAGCGACATTTTTGATAATCCGCGAAGTGAATTACTGAAGAGCTTTTTAAATAAATCTTTAGAAAGCATATAAAAAAAGGTCACATCACAAATTAAGTGATGTGACCTTTTCTAATTAAAGTATGTGTCTGCGTTCCGATTCTTCCTTAATGACAGATGATAGATTGTTAGCAAAAACGAACCAGATGACAGAGATTACAAACGGTATAATCCAGAACCATCCGTATTTTGTCATTACAATTTCGCTGCTGGAATATTCGGGGAGCATCTTTACCTTTTCGGTATAGGATAACAAAATCGAATAAAATACGGAAGCGATAAGCGCTAACGAGCCGAGCGAAGCGCAGATAAAGGAACGAATAGATAAGCTTTTATGGAGCATCGTGTTATATTCAATTGAATTTTCGTTATTATTTGAATAACCCGTCGTCTTTTTAATAAAGTCGGATATTACGCAAGCGATGCAGAAGAAGAAGGATATTGCAATGACGCACTCTATAATATTGCTCGTCACCACAAGATTATACGCATTCTTTGCAAATGAAATATGCTCAATATCAAGATATGTAAATTCTCGGGCAAATGATGATGCAAGGTATGAAGAAATAACGGTTGAAATAGTATAGGCGACGCCGAAGGAAATGGCAACTTTTGCCTTTTTACTGTATTTTCTAATCATAATCGCGAACAAAACGAGAACGATAGCGCTGAAAACGTCGGGCAGGTGATTTTTTCCATCAAAAATAAAATCTATATTAAGAAAAACACCTAACGAGAAAAGTGATATTGCAAAGGAAACGAAGCGGTGAGAGTAGAGTCCTGTAATTTCATCGTATCTTTCGCTATATATCCGTGAGATAGTGTGATTTATTTGATAGTTGAGGGATAAGGATTTTATGTAGATAATAAAACTTATTATCCAAACAATACCCACTATTAACGTGATAAAAGCGGCAAAAAGGGAAAACCAAGGATAGTAGTTGGCGATGTTTATCTTCGTGGCGGATACGATTCCAAGTCGGTCGTCAACGGAAGTGAGCGCCATTTCAGGCAAACAGCAGCCGAGCATTTTTACAACGAAGAAGGCGAAGGTGATTCTTGCGGGTGCTTTCGTCGTTTTGAAATTTTCGGTAAACCTTGCCTCTAAATAGAAAAATCCGTCAAACAGAGCGTTGAATGCAGGGAATATGTAAATCAATTCGATAATAGCGTATGCAAGAGAAAATACTGCAATTATAGAGCGCTCCGATTGGTGCGTGGATGAAATAGAAAACATTACGAAAAGCGCTACTATTTTTGAAATTGAAACCCAAAGCAGCTTTAAAAAATTGTTACGCGCATCTTCAAAATGGGGAATAACGTTTGAAATTTTTCCTAATGTAAAAAACAGAATCAAATATGCAATAAAGTCGGGCGCAATATCAAAAAGAGTTATGTTAGGATTGAGTAGGATAAAGAGTGATAGAATTATCGAGCCATATCCCACAATATTTGCTTTTGATTTCATTTCTTTCCTCCTTTTGATTTTTTAGTTTTATCTGCGGATAATTTCTTTTCTTTCTTTCGCTCAACTATTTTTTCTGCAAGAGCGTCTTCCTTTTTGTTTATAAGGTTTATAAGTTTAAAGCGAGAAGTATCTCTGCGCATATCCTCGTCACCCTCAAGACAAATCCACATATAACAAGAATAGAACAAAGCGGCATTTAAAATCAAGCAGATGACACCGAAGAGCATAACGGGCAGAAATGCATATTGAGCAATTTTAGCTGCGACGCCCTCTTGGCTTAATTCTGTAAAAATAAGCAGCGGATAATAAATCCAAATGAAAAATCGGTTTCTGAATGCTTTTATTCTAATCGTGGGAATGTCAAGCTCTAACGCCAATTTTTCAATACCCTTGAGAAGAAATACCGTGTATATCAATTTTAAGATTGAAGTGGCTATAGAATAGTAGGAACGAATTAAAACGAGGTCAAGCTCTGCTTCGATACCTATGAATGATATAATTTCAAGGACGAAAAACAGAGCGCCAAAGACCGATAAAGGTATCAGAGTGTAAAAGCTACTTTTAAAGAATTTATTATGGCGATATAATAGCGTCAGAGCATAGAGAATGATGAGATAGGAGATTATATCGGTAAATCCTCTATAGACGAAATTCATACCGATAAGATGTCCGAAAAATAATACCCCAAAGCCCATTAGTTTTCACCGTCGGCTTGATTCATGCCGCAACACTTTTTGTATTTTTTACCGCTGCCGCAAGGGCAGGGATCGTTTCTTCCAACCTTATCCTTGCGCACGATTGGTTTTCTTTCAGGCATCTTTCCGCCTGCAAAGCCCTCGATGAGCGGTTTTGCAACCTGTACGCGTCTAATCGGCTGTTCCGACTGAGGAACGACCGTAAGTATCATTCTCACGGTGCTTTCCCGTATATCGTTTACCATTTCGTCGAACATATCTGCGCCTACGAGGCGGTATTCATTTACGGGATTTCTATGCGCGTAGGCATTCAGTCCGATCGTGCCCTTTAATTCCTCCATTGCGTCGATGTGCTCCATCCATTTGCTGTCGACGTTACGGAGCAAAATAACACGCTCGACCTCTCGCATAAGCTCTTCGCCGAAAAGAAGGTCCTTTTCACGATAAATTTTGAGCGCCTTTTCGATAAGCTCGGTCTTTATATCCTCCGCCTTAAGATTTGCGAGCTCGTCTTCGCCATATTTGAAGGAGGAGTTATCCGTCAAAAGATTCAAATAATTTGCGCGCAGACCGTCAAGGTTCCATTCTGCGTTAGTTTCTCCCGAGAGAAACATATCAACGGTGGAGGAGATTTGTTCTTCTATCATATTAGTAAGTGTTTGACGCAGGTCGGAACCGTTCAAAACGTCGCCTCTTTGTTTATAGATAATCGTGCGCTGTTGATTCATTACGTCGTCGTAGGTGAGGACGTTTTTACGGCGCTGGAAGTTTCTATCTTCTATATTTTTCTGAGCGTTTTCGATAGAGTTAGACAGAATTCGCGCATTTATCGGGGTGTCCTCGGTAATTCCAAGACGCGTTATAGTGCCGAGAAGACGATCACTGCCGAACAAACGCATAAGGTCATCTTCCATAGAGAGATAAAAGCGTGATTCGCCTGCGTCGCCCTGTCGTCCGCTTCGTCCTCTTAGCTGGTTGTCGATACGGCGGCTTTCGTGTCTTTCGGTACCTAAAATGAAGAGACCTCCGACGGAACGCACGTATTCCGCTTCGTCCTTTATCTGCTCTTTGAATTGAGAATGAAGCTTTCTGAAAAGCTCTCTTGCCTCAATAACTTCTGTGTCGCTTGTGTCGGTGAAGCCGGTAGCGGAAGCGATAAGCTCGTCGTCATAGCCCTGCTTGCGCATTTCCGCCTTCGCCATATATTCGGCGTTACCGCCAAGCATAATGTCCGTTCCTCGTCCTGCCATATTGGTTGAGATAGTAACGGCATTTTTCTTGCCTGCCTGCGCTATTATTTCGGCTTCCTTTTCGTGATATTTAGCGTTAAGGACGGTATGTGGAATTCCGTTTTGGCGCAGGAGCTTGGATAGCTCCTCCGATTTGTCGATAGACACCGTGCCTACTAGTATAGGTTGCCCCTTCTGATAGCACGCCTTTATCTGTGATAAAATAGCGTTATATTTTCCTCGCCTGGTAGGGAATACCACATCCTCGTGGTCTTTTCTTATCATTGGCTTGTTTGTAGGTATCTCAACTACGTCAAGCTTGTATATTTCACGAAATTCGTTTTCTTCGGTAAGAGCAGTACCGGTCATGCCGGAAAGCTTTGAATACATTCTGAAATAGTTCTGGAAGGTTATCGTCGCAAGCGTTTTTGATTCCTTTTCAATTTTAACCTTTTCCTTTGCCTCGATTGCCTGATGCAGACCGTCATTATAGCGACGTCCGGGCATAAGTCGACCTGTAAAGGCGTCGACAATTATTATCTGCCCGTCTTTAATTACGTAATCTTCGTCAATATGCATAATTCCGTATGCGCGGATAGCTTGGTTTATATGATGATAAAGGGTTGCGTTTTGCGGATCTGAAAGATTCTCAAGTCCAAAAAATCTCTCCGCCTTTGCAATACCGCTTGCAGTAAGAGTAACACTCTTTGCTTTTTCGTCAACTATGTAGTCGGCGTCTATATTATCGTGCTCCTCTTTTTCGTCAAGCTCCTTTACAACGTATTTTTTGAGTGTTCTTGCGAGCTTGTCTGCCTTGTCGTACAGGTCGGTGGATTCATCGCCCTCTCCCGAAATAATAAGAGGAGTTCTCGCCTCGTCGATGAGGATAGAGTCAACCTCGTCCACTATAGCGAAATTATGTCCTCTTTGTACCATACGTTCCTTGTAAGTAACCATATTGTCGCGAAGGTAGTCGAAGCCGAATTCGTTATTCGTTCCGTACGTGATATCGGCGGAATACGCTATCTTCTTCTCGTCGGGCATTTGTCCGTGAACTACAAGTCCTGTTTTCAAGCCGAGAAATGCGTATACCTTTCCCATTTCCTCGCTATCTCGTCTGGCGAGGTAATCGTTTACCGTTACGATATGGACACCCTTGCCCGTGAGCGCATTCAAGTATGCGGGAAGCGTAGCGGCGAGAGTTTTTCCTTCACCCGTTTTCATTTCGGCAATTCTGCCTTGGTGGAGAATAATACCGCCTAAAAGCTGAACGCGGAAAGGTCTTTTGCCAAGCACGCGGTCAGCAGCTTCTCTTACTAACGCAAAAGCATCGGGAAGAATGTCGTCTAATGATTCCCCCGAAGCAAGTCTTGCCTTGAGATCATCCGTAGTTTCTCTTAGCTGATCGTTCGTCATTTGAGTATATTTTGATGAAAGCGCTTCGATTGTATCGGCAATTTTATTTATCGCCTTTATTTGTCTTTCGCTATATGTTCCGAAAATTTTTGTAATAACTCCCATATTAGTAGGCCTCGCGGCAATCCTCCAAGGTTATTTGTAATTTGTATTATATACTATTTTACCACAAAAGAATGGAATTTACCATAAAAAAATGTAAATATTTTATCACAAATATCTTTTTTTGACTTGACTTTACAAATATATGTTATAAAATATATATAGTAAGAGAAAAATATAAGATAAGCGTGAGATTATGAAAGAAATTAATATAGTATTACATTGCCCAGAAATACCTCAGAATACGGGAAATATTGCGCGTACCTGCGCGGCTACGGGTGCGGCGCTTCATATAATTAAGCCGATGGGCTTTGAAATAGATGACAAAAAGCTCAAAAGAGCAGGACTTGATTATTGGCACCTGCTCGATATTACTTATTACGAAAACGAAGAAGAATTTTTCGAAAAAAATAAAGATGAAAAAATATTTTATTTTAGCACCAAGGCGCCGAGGGGATATACCGAGATTATCTACCCTGAGCGAGTTTTCCTTATGTTCGGTAGGGAAACGAGAGGTTTGCCTGAAGAACTTTTGCAAAAAAATCCCGATACTACGGTAAGAATACCGATGCTGCAAAATTTGCGCAGCTTGAATTTGTCTAACTCTGCGGCTATTGCCGTGTACGAGGTTTTAAGACAAAGGGGGTTTGACACCCTCGAAAAAGCGGGAACACCAACTACTTTTTCTTGGGAATAATTATAAATAAAAAAGCAGAAATGCGGATAGGAAATATATGTGCGGTTTTGTTGGCTTTTGCTCTAAAAGCGAGAAAAAAAGAGAAATAATTGAAAAGATGAATTCCCTTATTATTCATCGCGGACCTGACAGCGACGGATATTATCTGGATGAGGATATAGCGCTCGGCTTCCGCAGATTGAGTATAATAGACCTCGCAGGCGGAGCGCAACCCATTGAAAACGAGGACGCAACGAAAGTAATCGTATTTAACGGTGAAATATATAACTTCAAAGAAATAAGAGTTGATTTACAAAGCAAAGGACATATATTCAAGACGAATTGTGACACCGAGGTCGTCTTGCACGGATACGAGGAATACGGAGAAAAAATTCTCGACAAGCTCCGTGGAATGTTTTCATTTGTAATTTGGGATAAAAAGGAAAAATCTCTGTTCGGCGCAAGAGATTTTTTTGGAATAAAGCCGTTTTATTATACCACCTTGAAAAACGGTCAATTTGCCTTCTGCTCAGAAATAAAGTCGATTCTTGCGCATCCTGGCTTTGAAAAAAAGGTCAACAAGAATGCGCTAAGACCTTATTTGACTCTGCAATATAGCGCGACCGAAGAGACGTTTTTTAGTGGGGTTTATAAGCTTTTGCCCGCTCATTGCTTCACCTATAAGAACGGGGAGCTAAAGGCAAGACGCTATTGGGATATATGCTTTTCAGGCGAAGAATCGCCCGATGAAAATTGGGCGGAGAAAATAGATAAAGCGGTTCGTGAATCGGTAGAAGCGCATCAAATAAGCGACGTTCCCGTCGCTGCATTTCTCTCAGGTGGTATAGATTCGAGCTATATTACTTCATCTATGATGCCGCAAAAAACCTTTTCGGTAGGTTTTTCTTACGATAATTTTGACGAAACGGGAGAGGCAGCAAAGCTTTCCGAGATTCTCGGAATTGAAAATCACTCTCACACCTTGACCGCAGACGAGTGCTTCGAGGCGTTTCCCGAGATACAGTATCATATGGACGAGCCACAGTCAAACCCATCATCCGTTCCACTTTGGTTTTTGTGTAAATTAGCTTCAAAGGACGTGAAGGTCGTCTTGTCGGGTGAGGGCGCAGATGAAATTTTCGGCGGCTACGAGTGGTATACCGATACTTCCGCAATGACCAAATATAAAAAGCTCCCTCGCGCGCTTCGTTCGCTATCTGCCAAGATTACGAAAAAGCTCCCGTATTTCAAGGGACACGACTTTATTTTGAAGGGAAGCGGAAGCCCTGAGGATTATTTTGTAGGTCAGGCGAGAGTTTTCTCGGAAAGAGAAGCAATGAAGCTCTTGAAGGACGACTGCAAGAAAGGAAGCTCGCCATTACAGCTCGCAAAGACGATTTATGATAAGATGGATTATAAGGATGAGCTTTCAAAGAAGCAACACCTCGATATTATGATGTGGATGCCGGGAGATATCCTCTTAAAAGCGGATAAAATGAGCATGGCGCACTCTCTTGAACTTCGTGTTCCTTATCTTGATAGATACGTTATGAGTTTGGCAGAAAAATTGCCTGAGCGGGAAAGAGTGAATAAAAACAGAACAAAATGCGCGCTCCGCGACGCTTCCTCGCTCACCATCCCACCCGAATGGGCAAACAGAACGAAAAAGGGCTTTCCCGTACCGATCCGTTTCTGGCTACGCGAAGATAAGTACTATAATATGGTTAAGGAGGCGTTTTCTTCTGATTACGCTAACGAGTTTTTTGATACTGATGAGCTTAAGAAAATGCTTGCTAATCATAAAAACGGAAAAGAAAATAATCAGAGAAAAATTTGGACTGTATATACCTTCCTCGTTTGGTATAGAAGATTTTTTATTGATTTTAAAATATAAGGAAATTCTGATATGAATTTAAAAAATGATTTGTTGCCCGTTTTGCTCGGCGCTGATTTGAATTGTTACAGTGTAGCGAGAGCTTTTTTTGAAGAATATGGCGTTATATCTCACGCCTTCGGAAAATACTCGATAGGCGCGACAAGACATTCGAGAATAGTGAATTTTTATCCTGTTGCAAATTTAGATAATACCGAAATTTGCATAAACGTATTGCGTGATTTTGCCGACAAAAACGAAGATAAAATTTTGATTTTAATGGGCTGCACAGATGAATATGCGGAGTTTATTATTGATAATAAGCATCGCTTGGAAGACAGATATATTATGCCTTATATCGATACCGACTTAAAAAACCGCTTACTTGACAAGGCGGACTTCTACGAGATATGCGAGAAATACGGAATACCATATCCAAAAACCTGCGTTGTATCTTCTGCCGAAGAAAAAGATGCGCTTTCAGAAGAAAAAATTGGCTTTTCTTATCCGATAGTAGTTAAGCCGTCGAGCAGTATAGAGTATTGGAAGCACCCTTTTGAAAATATGAAAAAGGTGTATTTTTCTGAAAGTCCCGAACAGACAGCGGAAATTCTTTCCGATATATATTCCTCGGGATATGATAGAAAAGTAATTTTGCAGGATACCATTCCCGGCGGAGATTCTGATATGAGAGTTCTTACTCTTTATTCTGATAGGAATGCGGACGTAAAGATGATGTGCTTGGGGCACGTTCTTTTAGAGGAGCACACGCCGAAGGGCAGAGGTAATCACGCCGCCATCATAACGGAAGAACCACCTGAAATTTGCAAAAAAATCAAAGAAATGCTCTCCGATTTGAAATATGTTGGATTTGCAAACTTTGATATAAAATACGATAGACGAGACGGCGTTTTCAAGGTCTTTGAAATTAATTTAAGACAGGGAAGAAGCAACAATTATATTACTTCATCGGGAATTAATATCTCCAAATTGGTAGTAGACGATAGAGTTCTGAATGAAGATATGCCGTATATAGAGCAGAAAGAGGAGTTTTTTTGGCACAGCGTTCCGAAAAAAATAGTTTTCGAATATACGGAGGATTCGGCAGCTGTCGAAAAATGCAAGAGGTTGTGTAAAGAAAAGAAAGAAGCGATGCCGTTTCTTTTCAAATATGATTTGAGATTTAATCCTTTGCGTTCTATCTTCGTTTTTGAGAATATGAGACGTCAATTTAAAAAATTTGCTACCTATTGCAAAAAAATGAGATGAAAAGGAAAAGAAAAATGACTTTAGGCATTCTCGGGGGCTTAGGGCCTTCTTCTACCGTGTATTTTTATGAATTGCTCACCTCGCTTACAATGGCGAATAGTGACCAGGAGCATTTAGATATTGTTATCAGCAGCCGAGCTACTACCCCCGACAGAACTGCTTATATCCTCGGTAAATCCGAAACGAACCCGCTTGACGTTATGGTATTGGATGCAAAAAAGCTTGAGGCGTTTGGCGTTGATGCAATTGCAATTCCTTGCAATACCGCGCATTTCTTTTACGACGCAATTGCAGAAAGTGTTGCCGTGCCTGTTTTGAATATTATTTCTGTCACGTTAGAGAACGTTAAGAGGTCGGGCGGAAGAACGATAGGACTTTTAGCGACCGAGGGAACTGCGAAATCTCAGGCGTATCATATGATGGCTCACAAAATGGGGCTTGAATGTATTGTCCCGGACGAAGATGAGCAGAAAATTATAAGCAGTATAATTTACGACGATATAAAGCAAGGAAAGAAAGCAGATATCGATAAATTTATGAGCGTTGCGAATTCACTTCTTGAAAGGGGCGCTGACAGATTGATTTTAGGTTGCACAGAGCTTTCGCTCTTGTGTAAGGAGAACAATTTTGACGAGCGCTTCGTGGATTCGCTTCATTCCTTGGCAGTTCATTGTATCGAATATTTCGGAAAAAAAGTGATTAAATAAAAGGAAAAAGGTAGATGCTTTTCGGAGAAATTATAAAGGATACGGATTTAATACCTCTAAGGACAGACGCTTCTGATTATCGAGTTAGCGATATTGTTTGTAATTCGATGAAAGCGAAGGCGCAAACTGTTTTCGTCTGTCTCACAGGCGCAAAGACCGATGGACATAATTATGTTGGGGCTGCATACCAAAACGGGTGCCGCCTTTTCGTCGTTTCGCACGAGGTGGATTTACCGAGCGATGCAATAATATATCAGTCAAAAAACACGAAAATTGCGTTCGCTCATATGTCCTGCGCTTTTTTTGAGCATCCTGCCGATAAGCTTACAATAATAGGAATTACGGGAACGAAAGGGAAGACGACTACCTCTATACTCGCTTCTCGTATGCTTTCCGCTTTGGGAGAAAAAACAGGTTACATTGGCTCAAACGGGATTGAATATTTAGGAAGACATTATTCAACTCTAAATACTACGCCCGATAGCTATACTTTGAATTCTACATTTCGCAGTATGGTTGATAACGGCGTAAAATTCGTTGTTATGGAGGTTTCCTCGCAGGCGGTCTTGATGCACCGTATAGACGGAATAAGCTTTGATATTTGTGTTTTTACAAATTTAGCTCACGACCACGTAGGAGCAGGCGAGCACGAGACCTTTGAGAATTATCGGGAATGTAAGGCGAAGCTTTTTTCTGATTTTAATTGCCATACGATGATTTATAATCCTTATGATACCTCATCCGAATATATGCTGAAAAACGCTTCTGCCGATAATTATTATAGCGTTTCTTCGATGGGGACGGCGGACTTTTATGCTGAAAATATGCGTTCCTTCAAAAGAGACGGCGAGCTTGGCGTGGATTTTTCTCTTCGTGCGTATGATGAGGCGTACGACGCTTCCTTGCGTATGGCGGGAGATTTTAACGTAGAGAACGCCTTGAACGCAATTGCAATCTGCTCCGTTTTGATAAAAGAACGCTTGCTATCCATTTCCTTTGAAGATAATCTTTCGATGTTAAAGACGTTATGCGCTACGATTGCGAATATATCCGTAGAGGGCAGATGTCAGGTCTTGAAAAGTGAGATTTTAAAGGATAGGAGCTTTGTCATTGATTACGCGCATAACGGATACAGCTTGGGTAGTATTTTACGCCTTTTGCGCACCTATTGTCCTAAGCGATTGATTTGCCTTTTTGGTTCTGTGGGCGAGCGCAGCTTTGACCGTAGGGAAGAGCTCGGAAGCGTCGCCGCGGAGCTCGCAGATATATCTATAATTACTTCTGATAATCCTGGAAACGAAGCGCCTGAAAAAATTATAAACGAGATTTATGGGGCATTTGGAGATGAAAAAGAAAAGGCGATACGCATTGTAGATAGAGAGAAAGCTATCGAATACGCAGTGAAAAATTCAGAGCCGGGCGATATTATTCTCCTTGCGGGAAAAGGGCACGAAAATTATCAGCTTGTAGGAAACGAGAAAATTCCTTTCTCTGAGGAAGTGCTCCTGAAAAAGTATATTAAGAGCTATTTTGGAGATAGAGTGTTATCATTAAAATAATATAAAAAAATAATTGCAAAAAAATGCGAAAAACACTTGACAAACCGATAAGTTTGTTGTATAATAGCAATGTTCTTGCGAGAGTGGCGGAACTGGCAGACGCGCACGTTTGAGGGGCGTGTGGTTTATCCGTACGGGTTCAAGTCCCGTTTCTCGCACCAAACAGTAGAAATCCGAACCCAAAGCCGGTAGGCGAAGGGTTCGGATTTCTTTTTGTGTTCGGTGATCTGTGATGTCAATCTACTGTTGTTGGCATCACGTCCGAGCACCGCCTATGTAAATATCCTTGATAGTTGATGCCAAACGAAAACGTTTTAAAGAAAGGATATTTACGATGAAAAACGAAATTACTTATACCGAACATAACGGACTTTACTACCCCGATCTCGCACTTCCCGAGCAGACGAGTTTCTCTCTTGGTAAGTATGCAAACCTGCGCCTTGACTTTATGAAGAAGCACCGTCGAGGCACGTACACCACCCTGCTAACCGAAGGACGATTGAATGAATATCTTCACGACATTGATTTGCAGGCTCGCACAATGCTCGATGACACAATTCCACGCCTCGCCCAAGAACGAGGCATAGACGAAGCTCTTAAGGCTCACAACGCACTCAAATGGACTGCCGAGATGAATAACATCAAAGCAAGCGCCGAAGAGATCATCTTGCAGGAGGTGGTTTATCAATGATGTCAATCATCAACGAACTTTGGCACGGAAACATAATCCCGCAAGAAGATAGCAGGATCAACTCCAAAGAAATGAAAGAGCTCCTCGGCTATATGTCACGTCACCACGATGCCTTGGAGAAAAGCTTCTCTGACGAGCAAAAAGAAATATTTGAAAAGTTCCATGATTGTTGGAGCGAGTACATGAGCCTTGGCGAAGCTGCAATATTTGAGTATGCTTTTAAACTCGGAATGCAAATGATAATAGAAATGCACATTGATTTTAGACACAGATGATTAAAATGGCGGAGTTAATCTACTTTGTGATTAACTCCGCCACAAAATTAAACTTCTTCTGTCGCAATCAACGAAATCATTGATTTTTTATCTCTGACATCTACAATATCGTGGATCATTATTTTGTTCTCAACGGGTGTAAAAATTATTCGTTCGCTCATTCCAGCACGAAATGCATAAATGTTTGATGGGTCTTGAACTCTCAGTTTTCTCACTTTACCCATTTTTTGTAGAAC
Source organism: Eubacteriales bacterium (assembly GCA_045587025.1). Taxonomy (GTDB): domain Bacteria; phylum Bacillota; class Clostridia; order Oscillospirales; family CAG-272; genus UBA1740. The sequence continues at coordinate 7,059 of JAZNBK010000007.1, read as the reverse complement.
GTGCAAATCGGTGTTTTGTAATTCTATAATCGCCTTGGATATTTTTTGAGCTTGTCTGGAAGAGATGGTTGAAGATTTAATCAAGCGAGATGCACCTTTTTTAATTTTTACCTTGTTAATCATTATTTTCTCCTCCTTTTCTGAATTTGATCGAGTATTTTCATCATTTGTCTGGAAGATTCAAAATCGCCATTTTGAGCGCTTTCTGTAATTGAGTTGACAAGAGCTACAGAACCATTTGAAAAAGCTTCTTCCAATGCTTCATCTACGGAGTCATTTTTTTGCTTAATAATGAACGGAATTGCATAGTAAACGAACGTTATAATTGTAACTGTCCAAAAGCCCTTGTTCTTTAATAGCAATTCACAATTGAACTGAACTCCCTCAGTTACCTCATATACTATTATATTCGCCATAAACATATTGGCTATTTGAATCATGATAGATAAAACGGCAACCAAAAATTTTGTTACCGTGCCAAAAAAGTGCCTCATTTCCAAATCCTTGCTGTTAAATATTCGGTGATGTAAAAAATCCCCATATAATTATAACATAATTCAGTTGTTTTGTAAATACATAATTCGACACAAAAACATAAAAACCAGAAACAATATTCACTATCAATTGACAATTACCCGAAAATGTGGTATAATAATAATGCTAAACCAACTTAATATGTTAAAAAACGAGCTTTTTTGTTTCCAAGGGGGTACTATACCCTTTTTTCGGCTTTCTACATATGGATTTGATAAAAATGCAAATCCCGCTTGTAGAAAGCAGATTAGCTCTGTCGTATTCAAGTTGGTTTAGCGACTTGGGGTTTGCGTTTTTTGTGCGTTGGCTCCGGTCAGCGCACTTTTTAATTTTATTTTAGGAGGAACTTAATATGTTCGACAACATTGGTAGCAAATTGAAAACGGTGGCACAGGTATTTGCTTGGCTTGGTATTATTGCATCAGCGTTATTTGGCTTGATTGTGATGTTTGCCAATGGCGACACCCCCGTGCCCGGATTACTTATTATTGTATTTGGATGTTTGGGATCTTGGCTCTCCTCACTTGGAATGTATGGATTTGGTCAGCTAATCGAAAACACCGATAAGCTTGTAGCTCAGCAGAAACAAGAGCCTGCTCCGCAAAAGACTCAAATCGAAGATATAGAGGATAACCTTCCTCAGTTATAAGGTGTATTATGGCAGAAAGATTTGAAAAATTATTTGCTTTACCAAGCAATCTATATGTGGAAGAATCTCCGTTGGTAATATCTGCGGGATCCTTGCTTAAGGATACCCAAACCGGCAAAATCATTTCTCAACTTAAGTTTCAAAGTGTTTCAAAGAAAAACATCAAAGCATTAAAAATATCTATCAAGGCCTTTGACGTTTCGGGAATGCCATTGCAAGGCGTTGATGAATATCAATATCTTGATTTGTCTGTTTGCAATGGATCTTCTTTTGGTTCGGATAAAGCAATCATTATGCCTAATGGCAATTGCCGTTCTATCGAAATTGGAGCTATTGTGGTTGTTTTTTCTGATAGCACCACTTGGAGTGGAGACCTCAAAGGTTTTAAGTCTTTGACATCGCCTCAAAAAATACCCTTTATCGCGAATGAAGAATTAATCAAACAATACAGAATTGCGACAACACAAAAAGCTTTATACATTCCGAACGAGCAAAAGGATTGTTGGGTTTGTACTTGTGGTACGATAAATAAGGATGAAAGTTGCACCAATTGTCATTGTTCTAAAATCCAAGTGTTCTCCCTATATGATGAGGAAAAACTTACTCAAGCAATGGATATGCGGTTGCAACAAGAAAGTTTGGAACGAGAAAGGATTCGCCTTGAACAGCAAAAGAATGCTGAGAAAGAACGAATTGAATCGCAGAAGCGCACAAAAAAGATTAAAACCTTTGTGCTGATCACTACCCCCATCGTTGTTGCCTTAATCGCTTTTATAATTGTCTTAACCACAACATTAATACCTAACAATCACTATAAAAAAGGCGTGGAGTTGTTTAACAAAGGTGAGTATTTTGAAGCATCTTGTTATTTCTTCAAAGCTAAAGGATATAACGATTCAGAAGATTATTTGATTAAAATCCATAGGAATACAATTGCCGCAGGAGGAAATCACACGGTAGGGTTGAAAACCGATGGTACTGTTGTTGCGGTGGGCTCTAATGAAAAGGGTCAATGTAATATTTCTAAATGGACGAACATCGTTTCCATAGCAGCAGGATATTATCATACAGTTGGATTGAAATCAGATGGAACTGTCGTGGCGGTTGGAAATAATAACGATGGTCAATGCAATGTTTCCGACTGGAAAGATGTCGTAATGGTTAAAGCGAGTGATGGTAACACAATTGCGTTAACGTCAAGTGGTAAAATCTTAATTGCCGGAGATACGAAACAATATGGTTCAGAATATACTTCTTGGACTAATATTGTTGATGTTGCGGCAAGTGACTATCACATAGTTGGATTGAAGTCAGACGGAACCGTGGTGGCTTGCGGTTGGAACGATTATTCATATCGTGAAAGCGATGTTTATGGATGGTCTAATATAGTTTCGATAGATGCCGACAGCAGAAGAACTGTTGGCTTAAAAGCAGACGGAACACTTATTGCTAACAAAAAGAATGATGATGGTCAAAACAATATTTCATCATGGAAAAACATAGTGCAAGTTTATGGTACATACTGGGATACCATTGCATTGAAAGAAAACGGAACGGTATTGGCTGTAGGTGGTATGACCAAGGATTGTGATTTTTCAACATGGAAAGATATTGTTGCGATTGCTGTTGATGATTTCCATTATGTTGGGCTGAAATCCAATGGAACTGTTGTTGCATTAGGTGTTGACAGTGATGGAAGATTGAAAGTAAATACTTGGACCAATATTGATACCGACATAATTAACATAAATGGCAAATAAATTTTTGCCCCAGTCAAAGATGACAAATTATCCAAGCCGAGCATCATTTTCCACTGTGAGAATGTTGTATTGAGAACCTGAAGGCCGCGATCAAAGCGTGATTAACACGCCGCGATGGCGGCTTTCTCTTTTCATAATTTCCACAAAACCTCTTGACAAACTTTCTTTCGTATGCTATAATTACTACGCGGTACATTTGTACCTTATGTAATTTGGAGGCATTTATGAATAAGTGGAGTCCCGAAAGAGCGGAGGCGATCCGCCAATTTATAGACGAATATTTTATGGAGAACCGCAAGTCTCCGACGGTGCGTGACATCGCGGCGGGCACGGGTATCTCCAAGACTTCGGTGCAGAGATACCTCACCGATATGAAAGAACACGGCGAGATCGAGTACAACGGTCGCCGCAGTATTGGAACAAATCTCTCGCGCAATATGTTTGAAACCACGCCCGCAATTCGATACGATTCCACCGTGTCCTGCGGTTTGCCGAGTGAACCGAACGTAGAAGAAGCGGACATCATTCCTCTCCCCACCGCGCTTGTCGGTGACGGAAAGTTTTTCATTCTGACCGCGAAAGGTGACTCAATGACGGGCATCGGAGTTGACGATGGCGATCTCGTTATCGTACGCGAGCAGAACACTTGCAGGGACGGAGATTATGCGGTTGTCCTTGTAAACGGAAATGAAACCTTACTAAAAACCATCACTTATCTTCCCGACAAGAAAGCATATTTGCTTCACGCAGAGAATCCAGATTACGATGACCGCATCGAGCGCCACGTTCAGATTCAAGGAATTGCTACACAAGTCATTAAGAAACTTTGACAACGCTCTGCTTGTCTATCAGTCTTAGCAAGCACTGCTTTTGGATATCCAAAAGCCATTCTTGCTAATATGTCCGTTGGTCCTGGCAAGCATCGCGTTTGTCATGACAAACGGTCCATCGGTCTCAGCAAGCATCGCCGTTGTGTCCCAAATCCCAACGGAAACAAAAAAACACATTCAATGTGTCTGCTTGTCTTAGCAAGCATCGCGGTTGGACGCCCAAAGCCAACCGAAGAAAAAACATGAGTTACAGCAAGCTGTCTGTCAGTCTTAGCAAGCACTGGATTTGGGCATCCAAATCCGTCTATCAGTCGCAGCAAGCACTGCTTTTGTCATGACAGACAAAACCATAGGAGGTATGTATATTGAACATCAAAGAAATGTTAAATAGAGTGCTTGATGTCCTCAAGGACAAACACACCACATGGTTTTACGTAGAGCTTCCCAAAATAGATATGGAAGCTTTGCGAAAAAAGATCATTGCAATCTTGAAGGACAAGCACGGCGGCATCGGTATGATTCCCGATGATGAGATCGAAGCACTTGCCGATGTTCTCCTGCCCGGTGTTATAAAGTTTTTCTCTTCTGATGAATGGCGCGCTGAATTTGAAGAATGGAAGAAAGAGCGCGAGTTGTTATTAGCACAAAGAGAGGAACAAAAAGTATTAGCGCTAAAAGCAGATGAAAGCAAAGTATCATAATCGTTGCAGAATAGTGACAGAAAGGAGAGTCAATGACAGGAGTAATATACGCTCGCTATTCCTCGGATAATCAGCGTGAGGAATCCATCGAAGGTCAGCTTCGTGAATGCCAAGCATTTGCAAAGAAGAATGGCATCACTCTGCTTGAGCCGTACATCGACAGAGCCTTGTCTGCAAAAACAGACCACCGCCCGAACTTCTTAAAAATGATCAAGGACAGTGCGGCTAAAAAGTTTGACGTTGTCATTGTATGGAAGCTCGACAGATTTTCTCGTAACCGCGTTGACTCGGCACACTACAAATATGCTCTTCGCAAGAACGGTGTCAAAGTTATCTCGGCAACCGAATCGATCTCGGAAGGTTCCGAGGGCATTCTGCTTGAGTCGGTGCTTGAAGGCATAGCGGAATACTACTCGGCAGAGCTCTCCGAAAAGGTGGTGCGAGGACTGACCGAAAATGCGCTCAAATGCAAATACAACGGCGGCACACTTCCCATCGGATACACCGTCGACGAAAATCAGTTCTTCCAAATTGATCCCGTTGCCGCTCCTGCCGTTCTCGATGCGTTCAAGAAATATGCCAAGGGAGCAACGATGCAGGAAATCACTGATGAGCTAAAAATCAAAGGCATCCGCACCGTCAGAGGAACGAAGATCAGCCTCAATACCGTGACACGAATGTTGCACAACCGACGATACATCGGAGAGTATCAATATCGCGACGTGGTCGTTCCCAACGGCATACCCGCTATCGTTCCTGTCAAGTTGTTTGAGCAAGTACAAAAGCGAGCCGCCGCAAACAAGAAGGCTCCCGCCAAGCACAAAGCCGAGGACGAATATCTGCTGACAACAAAACTGTTCTGCGGATATTGCAAGTGTCTGATTACGGGAGAGAGCGGAACAAGTCACACGATGGAGATTCACCGCTATTACAAATGCCGAGGTACGCGCAAAGGTGGAACGTGCAAAAAGAAAACGATCAAGAAGAAATGGATTGAGGAAGTCGTCATCCTACTCATTCAGAAATTCATCTTCGACGACGTGCTTCTTGATAGGCTTGCCGACTCGCTGATTGCAAAGCTAAATGCCGAGAGCACCACGTTACCGATTCTTCGCAAGCAGCTTACCGAAATAGAAAAAGGCATTGACAACATCGTCAACGCTATTCAAGCGGGAATCTTCTCAAACTCGACAAAGCAACGTCTTGACGAGCTTGAAGCCGAAAAGAGCGAACTCTCTGTTCAGATTCTCAAAGAGGAGATATCGAAGCCCACAATTACAAAAGAGGAGATCCTTTACTATCTCACCAAGTACCGCAAGCTCAATATGAAACAGCTTGTCCACCGTCGCCGACTGATCGATAGCTTTGTCAATGCGATCTATTTGTTCGACGACTACTTGGTCATTACATTCAACTATAAGGAAGGCACAAAAACTATCACCTTTGCCGAAATTGAAGAGGCATTTGGTTCGGATTTATCATCACTCACTGCACCACAAAGAAGCATTATCTTCGGATAGTGCTTTTTTGATTTATATGGGAACTTCTTCAAGGTGGTCGAAACGGGACAGAACGGAAGCATAGCTCCCGTTCTTCGTGCTAAAAAAGCTCGTTCAGAGCTTTTTCTAAACGCACGACATTTCACACACCACAAAGAAGCATTATCTTCTCTCTGCATTCTTAACGGAGAAATGGCAGTCACAAAATTTCGGCAGAGAACTTGTTTTCTCTGCCGATTTGTGTTATAATGGGGCTAACGAAAAGCCTTCCTCCGGGAGGAAGGTGGCGCGCGTAGCGTGACGGAAGGAGCCTGCGTAACTTTAGGTTTGGATAAATCTTATTGTATCGCACTCTCCCTCAGTCAGCTTCGCTGACAGCTCCCTCCCGGAGGGAGCCTTTGGTTTTGTGCATCTTTAGGGGTATGGGCTTTGCCCGCAGCCTTTGTAATACAAAGGCGAAACTGGCGATAAAACAGAACGATAAATAAGAATTTGTAGGTGTGAATGATGAAAACTTTATATATGATTGGTGGCACTATGGGAGTTGGAAAAACAACTGTGTGCCAACAGCTCAAACAGGATTTACCGAAGTCGGATCGTAGCCATGTCGTTCTGTGAGCCAAGGAGGTGAGGAGCTCAGTTGTCTTCCTAAGACCGCTTGGCCTCCGACTTAAGAAATACGCTATTCGGCAAATCCTGTTTGAGCTGTTGGCACACAGTTGTTTTTCCGACTCCCATAGTGCCACCAATCATATATAAAGTTTTCATCATTCACACCTACATATTCTTATTTGTCGAACTGATTGTATCACAGATATACCTTTTTTTCAATCTCACGGTATTAACTCAGCCAAGGCGCTAAAAAAGTAATCAGGTGGGAACTGGTCGGGGGGCTCATTCGTTCATACTCCCGTTGCTGATACTTGCGATATACCTTCATAATTGCCTTTTTCTCTTCCCATCGGTTGGTTAATTGCGATTCTTTTCATAGTGATACCCTCCAGTATGGGTTTTCCCACCCGAATCCCCACACTTTTTGAAAAATATTTTTTTTGTCCCTACCCTTTTGGGCTTGTTGGGGTGGGG
>JAZNBK010000006.1:0-39475 GCA_045587025.1 Eubacteriales bacterium | reverse complement strand
GAGCTTTTCGATGCGGCTCGGCGTAGCCGAATCCGCTTCGCATACCGCACCCGAAGATCGACAAGCTCGCTTGTCAGACGCAGGGTGTAGGTATTATCGCCAAAGGCGATATATCCCAAGATACACACTATTTACATTTTTCAGACGCTATGCCTTGATTTGAGAATTGGGGCGTAGCAAAAAGCATTTTGAGAAATCTGCGCTTGCAAATTTTCAATTTACCGAATTATAATAACACATTTTTTTGTAATTGTCAATATAAAAAACGACTTTTACGTAAAAAAAGATTAATTAATTGAAAACGAGAGCAAAAGGGCGGCAAAAAGCAGGCGTTTTCTTTTGTTGAAAATGAGGTTTTTTCGTAAAACTAAATAATGACTATTGCATATACTGATTTTATATGGTATTATTTTGTTGATAAATTTATATAGTGAGGTTCTGATATGAAGGTATTGATGATTAACGGAAGCCCGAAAAGCGAGGGAAGCACCGCCACCGCTTTAAAGGAGATAGCGAAGATTTTAGATTCAGAGGGGATAGAGAGCGAGATTTTCAACATAGGTACGCCTATTGTCAGAGATTGCATCGGTTGCGGAAAATGCTACAAAAACGGAGGGACCTGCGCTTTCGACGACGATTGCGTAAACGAGTTGATTGAGCGCGCAAAGCACTCTGACGGCTTTGTTTTCGGAACGCCCGTATATTATGCGCATCCGAGCGGAATGCTCCTATCGCTGCTCAACAGAGTTTTTTATGCGGGCGGGGCGAATTTTGCGCACAAGCCGGGGGCTACCATTGCTTGCGCAAGACGCGCGGGAACGACAACTTCTCTTGACGTCTTGAATAAATATCTCACAATTTCGCAAATGCCTGTTATTTCATCTACCTATTGGAACGGAATTTACGGAAGGAAGGGCGAGGAGGTTTTGCAGGATGAGGAAGGCAGACAAACGCTCGAAAATTTAGCGAGAAATATGGCGTGGATGCTGAAGTGTATTTCTGTAGCGAAGGAACAGGGGATAGAACCGCCCAAAAATCCTAAGGTAAAGAGAACAAATTTCATTCGTTAAGCAAATTATAAGGCAGAGTGATTACGAGACGCTAAAGCGCTCTTTCGTTTTTGCTCTGCCTGTTTTTTCTTTCTTGGCGCAAACAAAAATTAGAAAAATATTTTATAAAAAGCGAGAACATTATTTACTTTTATCTAAAAATATAGTATACTTAATGTAGTATAATCTAAGAAAATAATACATCGGGGAGGCAAAAAATGTCTAAAAAAGTACTCGCATTTGATTTTGGCGCATCCAGCGGAAGAGCGATGCTGGGAGAATTTGACGGCGAAATGATTAATATTACCGAGATACACCGCTTTTCAAACGATCCCGTTATTGTCAACGGAACTATGTATTGGGACGTTCTCCGTCTTTTCCACGAGGTTAAGCAGGGAATTATTAAAGCATTGCAGGAAACGAAAATCGACGCTATCGGTATCGACACCTGGGGTGTAGATTTCGGACTGCTCGATAAAAACGGAGAGCTTCTTTCTAATCCTGTAAACTATCGTGACGAGCGTACCGTCGGTATGCCCGAGGAGGTTTTTGAAAAGATTTCCAAGCACGACCTTTATAGCAAAACGGGAACTCAGACGATGCGTATAAATACTATTTATCAGCTTTACTATCTGTTTAAGTATCGCCCCGAGCTTATGAAGCAGTGCGATAAAATTCTGTTTATGCCAGATCTTTTTGCATATTTCCTTACAGGCGCAAAGCGCGCGGAGGAAACAATTTCATCGACGTCAAACTTCCTCGATCCGTTTAATAAAACCTGGGCGACAGACGTTTTGGATAAGGTCGGAATAGACAAGAGAATACTTCCCGAAATCATAAAGCCGGGAGAAACCTACGGAATGCTCACCGACGAGCTTTGCGCAGAGCTTGGCTGCGATAAGATACCCGTAATTGCCGTATGCACACACGATACCGCAAGCGCGGTTACCGCCGCTCCCGCAGTCGATGACTTCGTTTATATAAGCTGTGGCACGTGGAGCTTGTTCGGCACAGAGCTTAAAGCGCCGCTTATCAACGACGAGAGCGAAAAAATCGAATACACGAACGAGGGCGGACATACCTCTACTACCCGTTTTCTTAAAAATATTATGGGCTTGTGGCTCATTCAGGAGTCACGCAGACAGTGGATAAAGGAGGGCAACCCCGCTTCCTATGCAGACCTTGAAAACGAAGCGCTTCAAGCGGAGCCGTTTCGCTGCTTTATCGACTGCGACGCTCCCGAGTTCGCCATTGCGGGAAATCTGCCGAAGCGCGTGCAAAAATTCTGTGAGGTTACAGGACAGTACGTGCCTCAGACGAGAGGCGAAATTATGCGCTGTATTTACCAGAGTCTTGCAATGAAATATAAGATGAATTACAGCACTTTGTGCGACGTTTCTAAAAAGAGCTTCGCTCAGATAAATATGCTCGGCGGCGGTATTAAGGATACGCTTCTTTGCCGTATGACCGCAGATAGCACGGGAACGCGTGTGTGCGCAGGGCCTATCGAAGCCACCGTTATGGGAAATATTGCGGTACAGCTTATTGCGCTTGGCGAAATTAAGGACGTCGCCGAGGCGAGACAAATCATCAAAAATTCCGTAGATTTCAAAATCTACGAGCCGTTAAATTCCGCTGAATGGGATAAGTATTACGCAGAATACTGCAAATATCTCGGAAAGAGCGGAGAAAACGCATAAAACGTTTAAAAAGTAAACAAAGGATTACAAAAACACGGTGTCTATCTCTGAAAACGAGATAAAGACACCGTGTTTTTTATGTAATAAATACAAAACTCTATGAATAGAATATAGAGAAAGAAAAATTCGATTTATTATAGCTTGTCGATATTGGATATTTTGGAGCGACATGCACGGCAGATGAACTTATCGTTAAAAAGCTCTAAATCTGCGCTTGCATCGCAAAAGACGCAATGAGGAACATACTTTTTGATTATTACGCTACCGTCGGCAGAGAGTATTTCAACCTCGTCGCCCTCGTTGATAAACAGGGCCTTGCGAATTTCCTTAGGAACAACTATTCTTCCTAATTCATCTATTTTCCTTACGATACCTAAAGTTCTCATATAAATCTCCTTTTTGCATCTTTTTGTTAAATTATACAATATTAAGTCACAAAAGTCAATAATTTAAGAGAAAAAATGTAAAAAATTGTAAAAAAATAACAAAATATGCGATAAAAAGAAAGGGGAGGGTATTATCCTATATGTTTTCAAAAAGCGCCGAAAAGCTTTTTTTATGCCTACCGCCTCAAATAGTGAGGGAGATACGCCGACTTGAAGAATGTAACGCAGATTTTGAAAAAAAGCTCTCCGAGATAAGAATACGCGCAGGGCGTATTTCTTCTCTCTCTGTCAATGGTAGAAAGATATTTATTCCGATATCGGTAACAGAGGGGGAAATGACCGAAACGCTTAAGCTTTTTTGCCGTGGCTCTATTTATGCGTATACCGAAAGCTTACGCGAGGGCTACGTCTCCTTTTCGGGCGGATACCGAATAGGCGTGGCAGGCAGGGCTGTATACGAGGATGGAATTCTAGTAGGCGTTACCGACGTTTCTTCTCTGTGTATTCGTATTCCGCACAACGTTTGCGGTGCGGGGGACGTTGCGGTTAAGGTATGGAAAAAGCTCGAAGGAAAGCGAGGAATATTAATCTACTCTAAGCCGGGGAACGGAAAAACAACGATACTCAGAGATACAGCCATTCAGCTCTCATCGGGCAGGGATGCGAGTATCGTTTCGCTTGTCGATACAAGAGAGGAGCTTTCGGGCGATTTTATCGGCAGGCATTGCGCTATTGACGTTTTGCTCGGATATCCAAAAGCTGAAGGAATAGAAATAGCAACTCGTACGCTCTCGCCCGACGTAATTATTTGCGATGAAATAGGCGGGTACGAGGAGGCGGAGGCGATACTTTCCGTTCAGGCCTGCGGAGTTCCTCTTATTGCATCATCGCACGGAGACAGCTTAAATGAAATTTTATCGAGAGGGGCGATAAAGATACTCGTTGAAAACAGAATTTTCGGCGCTTATATAGGAGTAAAAAGAGAGCCGAGCGGACTTTATACCTATACTGTGGATTACTCTGAATTTTAAATATCGGAGGTATACCCTATGTTATTAAAAGCATGTGGTATTATAACACTTTTGATTTTGACCGTTTATTTATGCTATGAGGCAACCTCAATGGAAGCAAAAAGAGTTCGTCAGACGGAGGGCTTTTTGCTTTTGTTGCGTCATATAAAGGCACAAATTTCTTGCTTTTGTACTCCTGTATGCGATATTTTTTCATCCTTTGAAAATGAAGCTCTCGCTTATATAGGTTTTCTCGATACCTTAAAGAAAAACGATTTTTCGTCGGCGTTAGATATTTGCCGTGAAAAAATATATCTTGATACCGAGGAGATAAACCTTCTTTCTGCCTTTGGAGAAGAGCTTGGAAAAAGTTATAGGCAGGAGCAGATAGAAAACTGCGATTATTACATAGGCGAGCTTGAAAGCTCATATACTCGAAGACGGGAAGAACAACCGAGAAAATCTCGATTATACCGTTCTCTTGTTCTCACAGGAGGACTGATGGTAATTATTGTTTTCCTATAATAATCCAATGTAAACCGAGAAACGAACGGAGTAATTCACTTTTATAGGGCGGCGGTATAACCGCGCGCCCTAAAAATTAAAGCAAAATCAAGACAAGTTATAGACGTTAAGGAAAGGAAAAGTAAGATGGACATAGGATTGATTTTTAAGGTGGCGGGCGTGGGAATGCTCGTCGCGGTATCGCACCAAATTTTATCAAAATCGGGCAGAGACGAGCAGGCAATGCTACTTTCTCTTTGCGGAATTATTATCGTGCTTATCTTGGTAGTGCAGGAGCTGGGCACGCTCTACGACACTATTCGCGAAGTTTTCGGAATTTGATAATGGATATCTGGAATTTATGCGGTATCGCTCTGCTTTCGGCGTTTTGCGCCATGATAGTAAAGGAAAGCGGAGGACGGCTTTCCGTTTTTATAGGAATTATCGGCGGTATAGTCCTTCTCTCTTTTTCTGTCGGTGGAATAATAAAGATTTTTTCCTTCCTTTCCGATTTTTCATATAAAGAGAACATAGAGCCATATCTGATTACTATCCTGAAAATTCTTTCTCTCGGTTACGCCGTCTCGATAACTGCCGAGGTGTGTCGTGAAATGGGAGAAAACGGCATCGCCTCAAAGCTTGAGCTTGTCGGACGGATAGAGATGCTTCTGCTGTGTATACCGTATATTTCAAAAATACTTGAGCTTGCGATTTCAATCGTCTGATGATAATTTGATGATAAAAAGATAAAGATATGAAAAGAAAGATACATTTTTTAGTTATACCGTTGGTTTTTCTTATATGCTTTGCTCCGTTTGAATGTTCGGCTGAGGGTGAGGACAGCGTTAATAAGCTAATCGAAATTTTGCCTGACGATATACGGGGCGATATCGAAACGCCTATAATTGAGGGCAGGGTTTCGGAGATAATAAAAACGGAATTTTTTTTAAAAGCCCTCATTTCCTCATTTTGCTACGAGCTGACGGACGTTGGAAGAGTTTTTTGCACACTGCTCTCCCTTTGTATATTTTTTTCGGTTGCCTCTTTAATAAAAACGGGCGTGGGAAGCGAGAATATGGGCAAGATTGCCGACAACGCTCTGCTCGTTATGTCGGCTCTGATACTTTACTCTCTGCTGTCATCGGGCCTAAACAGAGTTTATGCTTATATAGAGGATATAAAAATCTTTCAAAACGGACTCGTACCAATAATGACGGGGTTGTATTTAAGCGGCGGAAACACCGCGACGGCGGTCGCCACGAACACCTGCGTTGCTTCCACTTTGATAGTGCTTGACAATTTGTGCGCCCAGACGCTTCCAATGCTTGTCAGAATTTGCTTTGCTCTCACCCTTATAAGCTCGATAGGGGGAGATGTAAACTATACTTTACTATGCAAGACGACGAGAAACTTATATATGACGGTGCTTGGCTTTTTTACGATGATATTTTCGGTTTCGATAACGTTTGGAACGTCTCTCGCCTCGTCTGCCGACAGCGTCGCCGTGCGGACGGTAAAATATGCGATAGGGAATATGATCCCGATAGTCGGCTCGACGGTAAATTCGGCGTACGGTACCTTGGCTGCCTCTCTTTCGGCGATAAAAAACACGGTGGGCGCGTCATCTATCGTCGCGCTTTTGCTCGTGACGATGCCCATAATTATATATTTGCTTTTGCTTCGCTTTTCACTTAATATCTGCGCTTCGGTTTCCGAAATGCTGGGGTGTGGGCGTATAGGAAAATTGTATGCGGATTTCCGCGTCGTCTATGATTTGGCGCTATCCGCCGTTGTGTTCTGTACTTTGATTTTCTTTATAATTTTATCGGTGTTTGTAAAATGCGCGTGGGCGGTGGCGTAGATGAGAGAGTATATAATTTGCGCCGTTATGGTTTCGCTCTTGTGCGCGATAGTTTCTGCGCTTTCGCCTGAAGGAAAAATGAAAAAATCCATATCCTTTGCGTTATCTGCCGTGCTGATGTGCGTTTTGATTTCTCCTCTTTTTTACCTTATTACCGATTTTGATGCGATAGGCGGAGAGTTTTTCTCCGGCTTTGAGATAGAAGGAAACGGAGAGCTTGAAAATAAAGAGTTTGAAGCACAAACGCAAAAGGCGGTAAATCTCGGCATTGCCAGAGATATCAGTCAAAGATTTAATATAGACGAGGAGAATATATCCGTCGATACCGATATAGAAATCATAGGAAGTGAAATTTTATTTTTAAAGGTTGATATTTTTTTGAAGGGCAGAGGAATTTTTGCCGATATACACGGAATAGAAAAATATATAGAGAAGTCAATGGGGACTAAATGTGAGGTGCACTTGATTGAAGCTTGATAACTTAATACTGAAATACGTCAAAAATTTAAAAGGCAAATGGGCTATATGCCTTTTGGCAGTCGCGGGAGTTTTGCTTCTGCTTTTGGGGAGCGGAAGGGTAAGCGGTGAGGGAAACGACTCGCCTACAACCCAATATTTGCAGGAAAGCGAAAGATACCGCCTTGAATTAGAGGAAAAAATCACTCAAATCTGTCAGAGGGTGAGCGGAGATGAAAATCCAACGGTTATGATAACGTTAGAAAGCGGTGAGGAATACGTTTACGCAAAGCGCTCGGACGGGAGCTATATAATATCTTCGGGAAAGGGAGTTTTGCTCTGCCGCATGACGCCAAAGGTGTGCGGAGTTGCGATAGTATGCAAAAACGGCGACGAGCCGACTGTGAAAAACAGCATTACCTCGCTCGTCTGCTCGCTGCTCGGGATAGGGACGAACAGAGTTTGTGTAAATAATTCAAAATAATTTTAAAAATTGGAATATTTTGCGTTATTAAATAATATATATTTAGTACATTAAAGATACATAATGGAGGAAAAAGAAATGGCAAAATTATTTGGTAAAAACGGAGCAATCGTGAAATTCGGGAAGCGCAACATAATTATCGTGTGCGCCGTATTGTTGATTGGAGTAGCGGTTTATTTAAATTATCTTTGGTATTATGATTCGCTGAATAATCTCGGTTACGGTGATAATAATATGAGCGACCAGCTTGGCAACAATTCAGACGATTTGAATGCGTCGGCAGAAGCAGACGATACGAATGAGGCGTACTTCAGCGCTACGCAGCTCAGCCGTCAGCAAGCGAGAGACGAGGCGCTCGAGGTTTTGCAAAAGGTAGTTTCGAGCGAGGATGCGTTAGAGGTTACGAAGGAGCAGGCGTTAGAGGATATTTCGAGAATTGCTTCTGAAATCGAAAAAGAGTCCAATATTGAGGCGCTTATAGTCGCGAAGGGCTTTGAGAAATGTATAGCGGTCGTAAACGGAGAAAACGCGAGCATTATCGTAAAATCCGACGAGGCGTTGGTAAACAGCCAGATTGCTCAGATAAGCGAAATAGTTTATACCTCCGCAGGAATACTTCCGGCAAACATTAAAATAATTCAGAAATAATAAAACGGCGTCGAGAGTAAGTTCTCGGCGCCGTTTTTGCGTTATATGCCTTGCGTTTGATTTTCGCTATCGGAAATTAGCTTTTCAAGGAAGATGAATATCAAGACCGTCAGAAGCTCGTAGGGAAGCGGACAAAATTCGCCAGGATTTACCTGACTCATAAGCAAAATTCCAAAATAAGAAATTCCAAGGCAAAGAGTTTTTGAGGAAATTTTTTTGAAGATTAGCTTGATACGAACGAAAAATTGATAACCGTAGCCCAGAATTCCCACGACTCCAAGCCCGCCTATGACCTGTGGTATCATCATATGATACCAGCCGAGCGCCCCCTTTTTTGGATTGTAAATATCGGTGTTCGACGTGTTTCCAAGTCCTTTTCCGAATATAGGCGAGGAAGCAAAATCCTCAAAGGAGCGGAAGAGAAGCTTTTTTCTTGAGTCCTCGCTTGAGAAAATCGAGAATAGCTCCTTCAGGGTATTAACGTTCAGATAAGTGCTTTCAAATAAATTTTCTATTCCGTTAAGGTATAGAAATCTGTCAATGGCGAATAACGAGACGAGTGATAGTCCCGTTGATATCAAAAAGCACAAAATGTTTTTCTTGTTGTAATGAAACGAGTACGCAAGACAAAGTATGAGCTCAATGGGAGCAATCAGTATAGCGCCTCTCGAGGTGGTGAGCAGGAGAGAAATAAAGATTAAAAATCCAAAAATCGAGTGCAGACAGTTTTTCTTGGAAAAATAAAAGGGGAAGGGCATACAAAGCAGAAGCATCGTCGCCACGTTATTCTTCCATTGAAATTTATTGGAAAAGGTGAGCGTCTTGCTTTCGAGCATTATCGGCAATTGAGTAGCGTATAGATAAATAATGCAAAAAACGCAAAAAACGCCGAAAATATACATAATTTTTGCAAATTCCGAAAATAGATTTTCCCTCGACTTAAATATTCCGTCCCTTGCGGCAAGGTAGAAGATAATCATTCCAAAGCCGAGAAAGAATACGTAATAGAGCGCGGCAGGGGAAAAATATTCGCCTGGCGAAATAGAGCCCAGTCCGCCGAGCGTAACGGCGAACGCAACGGCAAGGTTTCCGTAAAAGCTTTTTCCGACGAGCGAATGGCTTCTTTTTCTCATTGATTTTATAGAAAGGACAAGCTTCGCTATAAGTACGAATATGGGCAGCAGCGCAAGCGGCCAATAAACGATAAAATCGCCGTATGAATTATAGCACCGTATAGAAATTCCACATACTAACAAAAAAGGAAATAGCGAATGTATACCGCCGTTTGGTAACGCCAACATAAGCGACGTAATGACGACGAAAAGCAACGTTCCAAATACGGCTTTATCTAAAATAATAGTCGCGCAGGCAATAGCGAATAGAACTATCTTGCAAGCATCCGAGCGGATAAACGCTTGTATTTTTTCTATTGCGCGCGTCAGAGCGCTATCTGACGCGCGGCTCTTTTCTTTTGTGTTATTCATGTAGCTCTCCATTTGGGTTTTAAAAAACAGCATCGAGGTTTTTATTCCCTTGATGCTGTTTCTTCCTAATTATTTCGTATTATCTTTTGCTACTTTGTATGTAGGAACAAGCTCTGAAACAAGCTCCTTCATTTGGTCGGTTTCCTCATACGCCAATTTGTAAAGCTCGTCTAATTTGTTGTATAGGAAGTCGGCGTCAATATCAAGGGGGCGACCGATGCTTATCATATCGTTCGCTGTCTTTTGCAGACCTTCCTCAGCCATAAGACGTTCTTCGTATAGCTTTTCTCCGGGGCGCAGACCTGTGCAAACTATATCTATGTCAACGTTCGGTTCAAGACCGCTAAGTCGAACAAGGTTAAGCGCAAGGTCATAAATTTTGACCGGCTCGCCCATATCCAAAACGAATATTTCGCCGCCCTTAGCGTATGCGCCTGCTTGCAAAACGAGCGTAACGGCTTCTTGTATAGTCATAAAATAACGTATAATGTCCTTGTGAGTTACGGTAACGGGACCTCCCGCTTCAATCTGCTTGCGGAAAAGGGGAATAACGCTTCCGTTAGAGCCAAGCACGTTTCCAAATCTGACGGCGACGAATTCGGTTTTTGATTTCTTCGCCATAGTTTGAACTATCATTTCGCAGATACGCTTGGTAG
Organism: Eubacteriales bacterium; assembly: GCA_045587025.1. Taxonomy (GTDB): domain Bacteria; phylum Bacillota; class Clostridia; order Oscillospirales; family CAG-272; genus UBA1740. The sequence continues at coordinate 29,237 of JAZNBK010000006.1, read as the reverse complement.
CCCCCATAATATTAGTGGGATTTACCGCCTTGTCCGTGCTGATCTGAACAAATCTTTTCGCACTATATTTATCTGCCGCTTTCGCTATATTAAGAGTTCCGAATACGTTGTTTTTCACCGCTTCGTTAGGGCTTGTTTCCATAAGCGGAACGTGCTTGTGAGCGGCTGCGTTAAATACGATATCGGGGCGATATGTTTTGAACAAATCGTCTACCTTTGACTTATCCCGCACGCTTCCTATAAGAGTGAGCAGATTAAGCTCTGGGTGCGTGCGATGAAGCTCCTGCTCTATATCGTACGCGTTGTTTTCATATATATCAAAAATAATCAACTGCTTCGGACCTTGCGCGGCTATCTGACGGCAGAGCTCGCTTCCGATAGAGCCGCCACCACCCGTAACAAGAACAACGTTGTCACGTACGTATTCCGCTATGGAATTGACGTCGATAGAAACCTGCTCTCTGCCCAAAAGGTCCGCAATATCAACACGGCGCAGCTTTGAAACGCTCACGTCCTCGTTTATCAGCTGATAAATCCCGGGGAGCGTCTGCACCTTGCAATTGGCAAGCGAGCATTTTTCGTAAATGGCTTTAAGAGTTTTAGGCGAAGCCGAGGGGATAGCGACGATGATATCGTCAATGTCGTATTTTTTCGCTATTTCCACGACGTCGTCGGTTTTACCGACTACGGGCACGTTGCTTATTATCTGTTTTTCCTTTATGGGATTGTCGTCAAGAATACAAACGGGATTCATGTTGATGTATTTCGAGGTCTGAAGCTCGTGAATAATCATACTTCCCGCCATTCCCGCGCCGATAATCATAACGTTTATCTTTTTGTCTTTTCTCTCCTTATATCTCTTTAAAAAGGTGAGATAAATACGCTTTAAAAATCTCTGAACGCAGGAGAGCAGGGAAAAGAATACGGAGTAGATAAAAGCGAAGCGCCAGCCGATGTTAAGCGCAAACTCGGAAACCAAGAGCGTAATTACCGTAAGCGACAGGCAAGCGTATAAAAGCCGAACACCTTCCAAAAGTCCCGCGGTAACGTAGGAAATGTGGTATATTTTTGCCAGGGAAAAAATGATAACTGTGGAAACGAGGGCGTACACGAAGAAATAATCAAAATGATACGCGGTGTCATTTTGCGCATTGAGAAGCAATGCGGAAAAAAAGATAGACACGGCAATAGAAACCAAATCGCCCAAAATAATGGAAATCGTTCTTAACAACCGTCTTTTTGACATGAAAAAGAGCTCCTATTTAAAACATTTTATGCTTTTAAAAAACCGTTTAAAAGCCAATCAATCACCTATTATTATACTATTATTCACATTGAAAGTCAATATAAAGAAAGAAAAAACTGCACAAAATTTCAACAAATTTTCCAAAAAAAGTATAAAAAAACGTAAAAAAATGTCTAAAATGCAAAAAACGCAAAATTTCTCTGTGATAAAAACGTATAAGATATTGAAAAAGAAATATTTTTGTGATATACTATTTTAGAAAAATTTTATATACTAAGAGTTGTCTTTAAAATTATAAATTATATACTCACTTGGAGGAGAAATGTTAGAGCTGAGAAACATATCCTTTTGCGCCGAGGATGGCGACACCAAAAAGGAAATATTAAAGGATATAAGCGTCACTATAAACGAGAGATTCGTCGCAATTACAGGGCCGAATGGGGGAGGAAAATCAACTCTTGCGAAAATAATCGCAGGTATAATTACCCCGAGCGAGGGTCAGATACTGTTAGACGGCGAGGATATTACCAAACTCAATATTACCGAGAGGGCAAATAAGGGCATAAGCTTTGCCTTTCAGCAGCCGGTGCGCTTTAAGGGAATTACCGTAAAGGATCTTATTACCCTTGCTGCAGGCAAGAAAATAGGGATAGCCGAGGCGTGCGAATATTTATCCGAGGTCGGTCTTTGCGCGAGAGAGTACATCAATCGAGAGGTCAACGCGAGCTTGTCGGGAGGAGAATTGAAGCGTATAGAAATCGCTACTATTCTTGCGAGAGGGACCAAGCTTTCGGTTTTTGACGAGCCGGAGGCGGGAATCGACCTTTGGAGTTTTAATAATCTCATAAACGTATTTGAAAATATGCACAAAAAGGTGAACGGCTCTATTTTGATTATCTCTCATCAGGAGAGAATTTTGAATATTGCCGACAAGATTATAGTATTGGCGAACGGACAGATAGACACGATAGGGGCAAGAGAAGAGGTGCTTCCTAAATTATTAGGCGAGGCGTCCACTTGCAGAACTCTTGCGGACAAGGTTAGATAAGGGAGATTTGAAAATGGACAATATACAAAAAAACCTTCTTTTGCAGGTAGCCGATCTCCACGAGATCCCGAGCGGAGCGTATAATATACGTTCAAACGGCGAGTCAAGCGCGAGAAACACGACTGCAAATATTGATATAGTTACAAAAAAGGACAAGCCGGGCATCGACATTATAGTAAAGCCATACACGAAAAACGAGAGTATTCATATTCCCGTTATAATAAGTCAGACGGGGCACGAGGAAATGGTTTATAACGATTTCTTTATAGGCGAGGAATGCGACGTAACTATCGTTGCCGGCTGCGGTATTCATAACAGCGGAGACGATACCTCAAGACACGACGGGATTCACTCCTTCTTCGTAGGTAAAAATTCAAAGGTAAAATACGTAGAAAAGCATTACGGTGAGGGCGACGGAAACGGAAATAACGTTATGAATCCCACGACTGTAATAGAGCTTGGCGAGGGCGCTTATATGGAGCTTGACACCTTGCAGATAAAGGGAATAAATTCGACCGAGAGAGTTACCAGAGCAAAGCTTGATAAGAATGCAAATCTCGTAATAAGAGAGAAGCTGATGACGCACGGTAAACAGTATGCAAAGACGGATTTCGTCGTCGACCTTGACGGAGAGGATTCCGGCGCAAACGTAATCTCACGTTCGGTTGCAAAGGACGAGTCCGAACAGATTTTTTATTCCAAAATAAACGGTAATAACCGTTGCACAGGGCACACCGAATGTGACGCTATAGTTATGGATAACGCCAAGGTCAGCGCAATCCCCGAAATTACGGCGAACAATATAGACGCTTCCTTGATACACGAGGCGGCCATAGGTAAAATTGCGGGTGAACAGTTGATTAAGCTTATGTCGCTCGGACTTACCGAAAAAGAGGCGGAGGAGCAGATAGTAAACGGCTTCCTCAAATAAAATCAAGAGGACTGTTGCATAATATGTAACGGTCCTTTTGTGTAAACAACTGCTTACGATTTTGGAGGTGATAAATATGTTTGATGCAGGAATGCTCAGGGCAGTTTTGCACGAGATAAATGCGTTCGTTTCAGACGGCGCGAAGGTCGAGAAGGTATATCAGCCGGCGAAGGATGAGATAGATTTGATTATTCGGAACGGACGTGAAAACAGGCGTCTTTGTATTAACGCCGGCTCGAACGCTCCGAGAATTTCCTTTACGGAAAACGCAAAAGAAAATCCCCCAAGCGCGCCTATGTTCTGTATGCTTCTTCGCAAGCATTTGTCGGGCGCACGGCTGGTATCTGCAGAGCAACTCGGCTTTGAGAGAGCAGCGAAGCTCAGCTTTTTCGGATATGATGAAATGGGCTTTGAAACGACGAGATATCTCATAGCCGAAGTAATGGGTAAGTACAGTAACTTGATTTTACTCGACAAGGATGAAAAAATAATTTCTGCTACAAAAATAATAGATTTTTCTACCAGCCGACTTCGTCAGATATTACCTGGTATGAAATACGAGCTTCCTCCCGCGCAGGACAAGGAAAATCCTTTGCTTGAAAGCAGGTCCGGATTTTTGGAAAAGCTGTCCGCCTTTCCGCAAGAAAGGTTAGCGGAAAAATTTATCACGGCGACCTATATGGGTATTGCTGCTTCATTGGCGCGCGAGATAGTATACAGGGCAAGCGGACGTATAGATACAGCCGTTTATACGCTTGATGCGGTCGCTTTTTTTGAAAGCTTTGAGAGAATAATCGGCTGTTTGAAAACAAATGTTTATACTCCCTCGCTCGTTTTCGGCAAAGACGGGGCTTTGTTAGATTATTTCTTTGTTGCGCCCAAGAGCTACGAGGGCATTGCAACCGTCGAAAAGCTACCCGACTTTTGCACGTTGCTCGATAGATTTTTCGGCGCGAGAGACAGGGTGGAAAGAATAAAGCAAAGAGCGTCGGATATATTACGCCTTTTAAACAATGCTCAGACACGTCTTTCGAAAAAACTCGCTTTGCAAAGAGAAGAGCTTATAGAATGTGAAAAGGGCGAGGAATACAAAAAGAAGGGCGACCTGATAACTGCAAACATCTATATGCTAAAGAGAGGAATGTCCTCTTTTAAGGCGTACGACTATTCAAGCGAGCCGATAGACGAGGTCGTAATACAGTTGGACACACGGCTTTCTCCCTCTCAGAACGCGCAGAGAATGTATAAGTACTACAACAAAACGAAAAATGCGAAAAGTCATTTGTTGCAGCTCATCGCTTCGGCGGAGAGTGAATTGCAGTATATAGAGAGCGTGCGCGCCTTTCTTGAGAGAGCGGAAAGCGAGGAGGATCTGAACGAGATACGAAGCGAGCTGTATAGCGCGGGTTATGCTTCTAAAATGAAGAACTATACCCCACAAAAGCAGATGCGCTCTCGTCCTATGGAGTTTAAAAGCGAAAGCGGATACCGAATACTCTGCGGCAGAAACAATTTACAAAACGAGCTTCTCACCTTTAAGGTCGCCTCAAAGGGAGATTTGTGGTTTCACGCAAAAGGCGTCGCCGGCTCTCACGTTATTCTGGTCTGCGACGGCGAGGAGCCAAGCGAGAAGGATTACACGCAGGCGGCAGAAATTGCCGCATATTATTCAAAGGCAGGCGCAGCGCCCGTCGCGGTAGATTATACGAGGGTAAAAAACATAAAAAAGCCCTCCGGCGCTCGCCCGGGATACGTAATTTACAAGACCAATTATACGGCATACGTAACCCCTCGGTCGGATTTAAAATCTTAACGTAAGGAGAAACGCTAATGATAGATTTACTTGAGCTGCAAAAGTATTTTATAATGAAGCATATAAAAGAGGGAGATACCGTTGTCGATTTCACTATGGGGAACGGGAACGATACCGCATTTCTTTCTAATGCGGTAGGCGAAAGCGGAAGGGTTTTCGCTTTTGATATTCAGGCGGAGGCGCTGATTTCTACCAAGGCGCATTTGCAGGAATTGGGTGCGCCCGAAAATTATACGTTAATACACGCCTCTCACCATTTGGTGAAGGACTACGTTAAAACTCCTATCAAGGTGGGAATGTTCAATCTCGGATATTTGCCGAGGAGCAACAACAAAGCAATTACGACTATGCGCGTCACGACTATGCCCGCCGTAATTGCTGCGCTTGAGCTGCTTTCCGAGGATGGAATTTTAATGATTGCCGTCTATCCCGGACACGAGGAGGGAGATTTAGAGGGAAAGATGCTCTCGGAGTATTTTGCCACGTTAGACAGAAGAAAAATTTGCGCCTCTATGTTCAAAATCGTAAATTCTCCCACATCACCTTATTTTTATATAATAGAAAAGAGATAAATTCAGATAAATATTCAAAAATAACGTTTGAATAATAAACAAGTATTGACTTAATTTTTTAAATGTGGTAAAATGTCAAAAGTGGTTTTCAGTAAAAACATTCGCATGAAGCAGGAAACGAATGTTGAAAACCTTTGAAGACGGATTATTTCATTTTTTTGGAGGTATATTAAATGGGTGACACAATACAAATAATGGTTGCTATGGTCGTATATATGGCCGCAGTAATACTGATAGGACTTCTTTTTGCTAAGAGGGCAAATAAAAATTCTGATGAATTTTTCCTTGGCGGACGCAGCTTAGGTCCGTGGATAACTGCGATGAGCGCAGAGGCGTCGGATATGTCGGGATGGCTTCTGATGGGGCTTCCCGGAGTTGCGTATTGGTGTGGAATTGCCGACGCTGCATGGACGGCTATAGGTCTTGCAGTTGGTACATATATAAACTGGCTCATAGTTTCAAAAAGACTTAGAAGCTATAGCGAAAAAACTAATTCGATTACACTGCCTGAATATTTCTCTAACAGGTTTCATGAGAAAAAGAAGGTTGTAATGACAATAGCGGCTTTGTTCATTTTAATATTCTTTACGGTATATGCCGGAAGCTGCTTTGTTACCTGCGGAAAATTATTTTCTACTCTGTTCGGCTTTGATTACAAGCTTATGATGGTTATAGGCGCAATTTTCGTATTCGTCTATACGATTATAGGCGGATTCCTTGCAGAAAGCGCCTCGGACTTTATGCAGGCAATTGTTATGATTGTAGCGCTTACGGTTGTGGTTATCATAGGAACTGTCGCTGCGGGAGGGCTTAACGCAGTGCTTGATAATGCCGGCTCAATTCCCGGATTTCTTGATTTCTTTGGAATAGCAAGTCCTACCGTTGAGGATGGAGTGCAGGCGGTGTCAGGCGGAAAAGCTTTGTTTGGAGATGCAGGAAAATATGGCTTGCTTAGCGTAATTTCTACTATGGCTTGGGGACTTGGATATTTTGGTATGCCTCAGGTATTGCTTCGCTTTATGGCGATTCGTGACAAAAACGAGCTCACGCGCTCTCGCCGTATAGCTACCGTTTGGGTTGTCATTTCTCTTGCGGTCGCCGTGTTTATCGGAGTTGTAGGACGCGTTTTATATCCTACCGAGCTTTTGACCTCCTCTGCGTCCGAAAGCGTGTTCATTCTGCTTTCCACAAGACTTTTGCCGCCCTTACTTGCCGGATTCGTTATGGCGGGTATTCTTGCTGCGACAATAAGCTCCTCGGACTCTTATCTTTTGATTGCGTCCTCTGCTGTCGCTAAAAACATCTATCAGGGGATTTTCCACAAAAAAGCGTCTGATAAGCAGGTTTTGCTTATTTCGAGAATAACCTTGCTTGTAATTACCTTAATTGCGGTTTGTATTGCTATTGATGAGGACAGCGTTATCTTCACGATAGTAAGCTTCGCCTGGGCCGGCTTCGGCGCTACCTTCGGTCCCGTTATGCTATTCAGCTTGTTCTGGAAGCGTATGACGAGAGAGGGAGCAATTGCCGGTATGATAAGCGGTGGATTGATGGTATTTGCCTGGAAGCTCTTGGTTCGTCCCTTAGGCGGAATTTGGAACATTTATGAATTGCTTCCCGCATTTATAATTTCTTGTATATTCATAGTAGCGGTTTCCTTGATTACTGCTCCTCCCTCTTCAGAGATAAAAGCGGATTTCGAAGAGGTCAGAGCATCTGTAGGTCAATAACAAAAAAATAAAATTTCGCTTGCAAGTGTATTGGCGAAAAGAATATCACTAAAATACATAACAAAAGAGAAAACGTAATGGCTTTGACACCGTTTGTTTTCTCTTTCTGTTTTTCACACGGCAGGTTGTTTTTTCGATAGAAAGCAGTAAAAGTATTAGTAAAACAGTTAGAATTTAGGTAGTAAATCAAAAATATAAATACTGATATTGACATTTTATGACGAATTTGGTAAAATAAAATCAGGTTTAGTTTGGCTTTTTTTTAGATAAGGATAAATATATAGGTGGAGAAAATTAAATGAGCTTGACGCAGTATATTGAACAATTATCTACAAGTCCTCTTGCCATTATTACCGCGATTTTAACGCTTGGAGTTATTTTGGTAAACGGTTGGACTGATGCGCCTAATGCAATTGCAACTTGCGTTTCCACACGCTCGATTAAGCCGAGAAGCGCGATTGTAATGGCCGCGATTTTTAACTTTTTAGGCGTATTTGTTATGACTATGATAAATAGCCGAGTTGCTGCCACTATATACAATATGGTAGATTTCGGATCGGATACAAGCGGGGCAACGGTTGCGCTCTGCGCCGCCCTTTTTGCCATTGTCGTTTGGGCTACTGCGGCTTGGAAATTCGGTATCCCTACGAGCGAGAGCCATGCGTTGATTGCAGGTCTTTCGGGCGCGGCGATCGCTATTCACGGCGGTCTTGACGGCATAAACGGAAATGAATGGTTAAAGGTGCTTTACGGACTTGCGCTTTCCACTCTGCTTGGCTTCGCTGTTGGCTTTTGTTCTTCAAAAATTGTAGAAAAATCATTTTCGGGATGCGATAGGATGAAGGCGAATAAGGTCTTTCGCGTTGCGCAAAATTGCGGTGGCGCCTGGATGGCGTTTATGCACGGCGCTCAGGACGGACAAAAGTTTATGGGCGTGTTCCTTCTCGGCTCTGCATTGAGCGCGGGCAAGGGAGGTGTAAATGAATTTGAAATACCGATTTGGCTTATGATTTTATGCTCCGCTATTATGGCGCTTGGTACTTCCATGGGTGGATACAAGATTATCAAATCCGTGGGCATGGACATGGTTAAGCTTAAACCCTATCAGGGCTTTGCCGCAGATGCAGGCGCGGCAATTTGCTTAATGCTTGCCTCCTTTACAGGTATTCCCGTGAGCACGACACACACTAAGACGTCATCCATAATGGGTGTCGGATTTTCAAAACGGGTGTCTGCCGTAAACTGGAAGATAGTAGGCGAGATGGTTATGACTTGGGTGCTTACCTTCCCCGGATGCGGACTTTTAGCATTCTTAATGGTTAAGCTGTTTTTGATTGTTTTTTCTTAAGAAAATTTAAGATTAGTTTCACAAATATAACGAGGAGAATTATCATGGCTAAAAAGAGATTTGATTATTTTGATTATTTTAAAGAGGTATCCGATATAATATGCGAGGCGGCAGAGCATCTTTACGCCACGTTACACGGCTTTGACGTTAATAGATTGCAGGCAGAGATTGACGCCATGCACGAAATCGAGCATAAGGCGGACATCATGAGACACGAGATGGTAAGAGTGCTTTCCCGTGAGTTTATTACGCCTATAGAGAGGGAGGATATCGTTTCCCTTGCGCAAACTATGGATACGGTTGTAGATAACATAGAGGACGTTTTGCTTCGTATATATATGTATAACGTTGAGGAAATAAGAGAGGTTGCGGTTTCTTTTGCAGAGGTGATTGTAAAATGCGCAAAGGAATTGAATACCGTTCTTTCGGAGTTCAAGAGCTTCAAGAATTCTAAGAATATAAGAGATTGTATAATTGCGGTAAATCATTATGAAAGCGAGGGTGACAAGCTTTTGGTTGAGGGAATCAGAGTTCTTTTTACAGATTCCAAAAACGGAGAAAAGGACTTGTTTATCTGGACTAATATTTACGAGTACCTTGAGGTATGTCTTGATTCCTGCGAGGATGTTACCGACATTATCGAAAGCGTAATTATGAAGAATACCTGATAATATAGCCAGTATTCTTAAAAAGGAAAAAAGAAGCTTTAATGAAAAAAGGCGTTGTGTTCTGAAGGGACACAACGCCTTTTCTGTTACGTATGAATCTGCAAAAAACAAATAAAAGGTCCTGAAAGGAAAAAACGATACCCCAAAGAGAGAGGCATAAAGCTATTTTACAGCGTTTTGTGTCATAGTTGCTCGCTTGCAGAATAAACTAATGTTATAACCATTAATGATAGGCGGTACGTGATGGACAGCAATAGTTTTGAAAAGAAGCACAGGATTAGTCAATATGAAAAGGCCTTGAGCTATGATAAAATGAATGAATATTTGAATATAATAACGGAGGAGTATAAAGAAATCGGCAGGAGCAATATCGGATATAGCATAATGGGAAGAAGAATACATATGCTATCGCTTGGAAAAGGAAAGAAAGCTCGGTTATACGTCGCCACGCATCACGCTATGGAGTGGATCACGTCGGTAATTTTGCTCAGATTTATCCGTGATATTTGCGACGCAGTACGTGCAGATGAAAAAGTAGGAGAGGTGAAAATCAGCGAAATACTCGAAAAAGGGCGATTTATCTTTATTCCTATGCTAAATCCTGACGGCGTGGAGCTGCAGATAAACGGCGCAAGCGAGAAGGACCTTTTATATCAACGGCAGATAAAAATGAACAACGGAAGCAGTGATTTCTCTCATTGGCAGGCAAACGCGAGGGGAGTGGACCTGAACCATAATTATAACGCCGGATTTTATGCGTATAAGCACATTGAAGCAGAGCTCGGCATAAGAGGCGGAGCGCCTACCCGTTATAGCGGAGAATATCCCGAATCCGAGCCGGAGTGCTCTTCTCTTTGCAATTTGGTAAGAAGTATGAATATAGAGAGAATATATACCCTACATACGCAGGGTGAGGAAATTTATTATACAAGCGGAGCTGTAGAAGCGAGTGAAAGCTTGGATATAGGAAAAAAGCTTTCAGAGCTTTCAGGATATAAGCTATCCGTGCCGATGGGGGCGGCTGCATATGGCGGACTTACCGACTGGGCATTTTCCAAAATGAACGTTCCCTCATTTACGATAGAGTGCGGACTGGGTGAAAATCCCTTGCCCTCCGAGTGCGCAGGAGAAATTTACGATAGGATAAGGGATATGCTTTTCTATTCTCTGGTAATATAAATATTTTATTTTTGGAGGTATTATGAAGGATTGCAATACTGAAAATTTTAGAGAAAAAGCGGTTGTAAATGCTTGTGACGGCAGAATTTTAGGACACGTTGCGGAAATTGTGTTTGATGTATGTGACGGAAAAATTACCGCAATAATCGTCAGAGAGGATTGCGGCGTTCTTTCCTTCAAAAAGAGCGAGGATATATGCGTCCCCTGGTGTAAAATAGTAAAAATAGGCGAGGACGTAATTATAGTAAACGCCGAGGACTGCTTTTGCGATAGCAGGAGAGAAAGGCGGGGAAAAGGAAAAAAAGAGGAGGGCGAGTGCTGCGAATTGTAAATTTTCTGTTAATACGAAAAAAGGACTTGCTATTTCGTTGTAATTATGGTATTATAACCCTATCTGCATAAATGCAGAAAAATAAATCTCACATAATGTGTGTGTATCACCGGTGCTTTGCGTCGCAAGGTCGTGGTACTGTATCGCATTGTGGCGGAAAAACCAATCAAGGAGGAACATAAAAATGTTCGTAGTATCAATCAAGCAGTTGCTTGAAGCAGGTGTTCATTTCGGACACCCCACAAAGAAGTGGAATCCTAAGATGAATGAATACATCTTCACCATGAGAAACGGTATTCACATCATCGACCTTCAGAAGACAGCGAAGAAGTTCGACGAGGCGTATAGCTTCGTTCGTAACCTTTCCGAAGAAGGTGGCACGGTTCTTTTCGTAGGAACGAAGAAGCAGGCAGCCGACACAATTAAGGAAGAGGCGCTCAAATGCGGAATGTACTATGTAAACGTACGTTGGCCCGGCGGTATGCTCACAAACTTCAAAACTATCAGAAAGAGCATCAATCGTTTGAAGGAGCTTCAGAAGATGGAGGCAGACGGAACCTTCAATTTGCTTCCCAAGAAGGAGGTTTCCAAGCTCGTTAAGGAGATGGAGGATCTCGACAAGAACTACGGCGGTATCAAGGAAATGGAAACGCTTCCCTCCGCATTGTTCGTAGTTGACACACGCAAGGAAAGAATTGCAGTTCTTGAAGCAAAGAAGCTTGGTATTCCTGTAATCGCTATTGTAGATACAAACTGCGATCCCGACGACGCTGACTATATCATTCCCGGTAACGACGACGCTATCCGCGCAATTAAGCTTATCGGCGGCGCTTTGGCAGACGCAGTTATCGAGGGTAAGGGCGGCGAGCAGCTCACAGATGCTCCTGCAGCTGAGGCAGCAGAGGAAGCTGTTGAAGTAGCGGAGGAAGCTGCAGAAGAGCTTGCTGCCGAGTAATTCGGAGTAAGATTATTTATAAATATAAGGAGATTAAATATATGGCATTCACAGCAAAAGACGTAGCCGAGCTCAGAAGACAGACCGGTTGCGGTATGATGGACTGCAAAAACGCGCTTGTTGCCGCAGACGGTAATTTTGAAGAAGCAATAAAGGTCCTTCGCGAGAAGGGAATGGCTGCTACCGCCAAGAAGGCGAGCAGAATTGCCGCTGAGGGCGTAGTTTCTATTCTCACAGACGGAAACGCTACCGCAATGGTAGAGGTAAACTCCGAGACCGACTTCGTTGCTAAAAACGAGTCCTTCCAGGCGTTTGTAAAGGATATTCTTAAGGCAATTCTCGCTAACCGTCCCGCAGACGTTGACGAGCTTATGACAAAGAAGATTAACGACGCTCAGACGGTTAAGGAGGCACTTGAGGAAAAGACCTTCACTATCGGTGAAAAGCTCAGCATCAGACGCTTCATAATCGTAGATGGCACCGTTAGCACATACGTTCACGGTATCGGCGCTACAGGCGTTATCATTAAGTTCGACGTTGACGAAAAGGTTGCCGCTTCCGCAGAGTTCGCAGAATTTTCGAAGAACATTGCTCTTCAGGCAGCAGCAATGCCTTCTCTCTATCTCGATAAGGCGTCCGTTCCCGCTTCTGCAATAGAAGAGGAGAAGGAAATCCTTTCCAAGCAGATGGAGCAGGATCCTAAGTTTGCAGGCAAGCCCCAGAAGGTTCTTGAGGGAATTATAATGGGCAAGCTCGGCAAGTTCTATGAGACCAACTGCTTGATGGAGCAGGCGTACGTTAAGGACGACTCTATGAGCGTTTCCAAGTACGTTGCCGCTACTGCTAAAGAGCTTGGCGCAGATATCAAGGTCGTTGCTTTCTATCGTTACGATAAGGGCGAGGGCATTCAGAAGCGCGAGGAAAACTTTGCAGAAGAAATCGCAAAGCTCGTAAAATAATTTAAGATTTTTGAAAAGCAGGAAATTTCCTTTTGAGATTTCCTGCTTTTTTGTTAAGTTTGTTGATTTTTTTGTTTTTTTTTGCAAAAAGTGTTTACAAAACAAACATTTTGAAGTAAAATAATATATGATATATATAATTGTTTATGAAAGGAAAATTTCCTTAGCGGAAAGCAAGTAAGGTATGGAAAATAAAACCCCTAAATATAAGAGAATACTGTTAAAGCTTTCAGGAGAGGCGCTTGCCGTCGGCACAGATGAAATTATAAACGAGGATTTCGTGCACAACATTGCGGGAGTTCTGAAAAAATGCTTGGAGCAGGGAATTGAAATAGGTGTTATCGTCGGCGCGGGCAATATCTGGCGAGGCAGACAGGGCAAGAAAATGGACCCTGTAAGAGCCGATTATATGGGTATGCTTGCTACCTCTATCAATGCGCTCGCCTTGCAGGACGCGTTTATAAGAGACGGAATTGACGCGAGAGTTATGACCTCGTTTGACATCAAGGCGGTAGCGGAGCCGTACATAAGAGATAAGGCGATATCTCATTTGAAAAAGGGCAAGGTTGTTATCTTCGGATGCGGTCTCGGCTCACCCTTCTTTTCTACCGATACGGCGGCGGCGCTCAGAGCCGCGGAAATCGACGCAGACGTTATCCTGATGGCTAAAAATATCGACGGTATTTATACGGCCGATCCTAAGCTTGATACGAACGCAAAGAAGCTTGATTTCATAAATTACAAGGACATTCTTTCGGGCGGCTTGAAGGCGATAGATTCTACCGCAACGGCGCTTTGTATGGAGCGCGACATACCTATACTCGTATTTGGGCTTGATTGCGCGGACAACATCTACCGCGCCGCTATGGGAGAAGCCATGGGAACTATCGTAAACAACGGAAATAAATAATTTAAAGGAGAAGTATTATGAAACTCGAACTTAAAGAATATGAAGCAAAAATGAAAAAGAGCATCGACTCTTACGTGCAGACGCTTTCAACCATGAGAGCGGGAAGAGCTACGCCCGACGTGCTCTCCAAGATTACCGTAGATTATTACGGCTCACCGACGGCTATAAATCAGATGGCGGAGGTTAAGGTATCTGATGCGAGAACGCTCGTTATTTCTCCTTGGGACGCTTCTACCGTAAAGAATATGGAAAAGGCAATTCTTGCGTCCGACCTCGGAATTACTCCTCAGAATGACGGTAAGGTAATTCGCTTGGTATTCCCTCAGCTCACCGAGGATCGCCGTAAGGAAATGGCTAAACAGATATCAAAAATGGGTGAGGATGCAAAGGTTGCTATCCGTAATATTCGCCGTGATGCAAACGATGCGGTTAAGTTGGCGAAGAAGAATAGCGAAATGACCGAGGACGAGGCGAAATTGAGCGACAAGTCCATACAGGATTTGACCGACAAGTACGTTAAGGAAATCGACGGTATCACTTCTGTAAAAACGAAAGAAATTATGGAGATATAAGCGACGTCTTATGATATTCGCAAAAAGAAAAAAGCCGACCGAAATTAAGGTCGACAATCGCCTGTCTCACATCGCCTTCATTATGGACGGCAACGGCAGATGGGCGAAAAAAAGAGGTATGCCCCGTGAATACGGGCATATCAAGGGGGCGGAAAAGTTCAAGCAGGTGGTAAGGCATTGCGGAGATATCGGTATAAATACGGTCACCGTATACGCCTTTTCCACAGAAAATTGGAACAGGCCCGAAAACGAAGTAAATCAGCTTATGAAGCTTCTGTCTCAGTATCTGGACGGAGCGGAAAAGGAGCTTTCGGAGAATAAGATACGTTTTGTTTTCCTTGGCGACAAATCCGCTTTGCCGAGCGAGCTACGAGAGAGGACAATGCGCCTTGAAGAGCTTTCAAAGGAGTATTCTCTCACCTTGAATATAGCTTTAAATTACGGAGGACGGAGCGAATTGGTTAACGCCTTCAATTTGCTTGCGAGTGAGGGAAGGACGAGTGTTACCGAAGAGGATATTTCTTCGCATTTGTATACGAAGGACAGTCCGGACCCCGACCTTATCGTAAGAACGGGCGGTGACTTTCGAATTTCCAACTTTTTGCTGTGGCAGTCGGCTTACGCCGAGCTGTGCTTTACCCGTACCCTTTGGCCTGATTTGACCAACAAGGAGATAGATGCGATAGTATCTGACTTCTATGGCAGGCATCGCCGTTTTGGCGGACTATAAATTAGAGCATTGGAATTGAAAATGAAAACAAGAATAATTACCGCAATCGTGCTTTTATGTATATTTGTGCCTGTGCTTCTTTTTTCAGACACGATTATTTTTCCTATATTCGTCTCGGCTGTATCTCTTATGGCTGTTTTCGAATATCTGAAATGCTTGGGGTATGATAAAAAATACGCCTTATCCGCGCCTGCGTTTTTAATTTCGGTCGCGCTTCCTTTCCTCTCCGAATATAAGGGCGGACGGGAATACGTTTCATTCGTAACGACAATTTTCTTTGTTTATTTGTTTTATCTGTTCACCTATGCGGTGTTAGAACACGGAAAAGTACCGTTTGCAACCGTGGGTATAATATTTACGGGCGTTTTGTATATCGTTTGCGCCATGGTATCTATTATGCTTTTGCGTAGAATGGTTGGGGGAGAATATTTATATCTGCTCATTTTTATCGGCGCTTGGGTTACCGACACGTTTGCTTATTTTACAGGCAGGTTTTTCGGCAAGCATAAGCTGATAGAAGAGGTGAGCCCTAAAAAGACCGTAGAGGGAAGCATTGGCGGAATAATCTTTTGTCTGATTTCTTATATAATTTTTGGTTATATAGTGAAGGTGGCTTCGGGCGCAGAGCCGAATTATATCGCGTTGGCGCTTTCAGCGATAGTCATTTCTGTCGTATCGCAAATCGGCGATTTGATTTTTTCGCTTATCAAGCGAGAGTATGGCATTAAGGATTACGGAAAGATTTTTCCGGGACACGGCGGAATGCTTGACCGTATAGATTCTATAATTCCCGTATCTATTTTACTTTATATTCTTGTTTCAATCGGCGGAAGCTTTTCCTTTTTCGCTTAATCTATCTAAATAGGTAAAGGGCTGTCTTAAAGCAGTTTCGCTTGCGCGAAATTCAAATAAAGATGGCCTTTATCTGTCTTGTTGAGAATAAAGGAGTGGAAAATATGAGTTACGAAAATTCTATGCCTGAATACATTGCAGTTCTTGGCTCTACCGGCTCTGTCGGAAGCCAGGCGCTCGACGTTGCAAGGCGTAATAATATAAAGGTCGATTTAATTACCGCAAATAAAAGCGTAAAGGATTTTGAAGCGCAGGTAAGAGAATTTAAGCCACGCTTCTGCGCTATGGCTGATGAAGCAGCGGCGGTAGAACTAAAAGCTTCGCTTGCAGATACCCAAACTGTCGTTTTTTCGGGCGAAGCGGGAATATGCGAGGCAATTTCTCGCACCTCGGCTCAGACGGTAGTTAACTCAATATTGGGAGAGGCGGGGTTAAAGCCCACTCTCGCCACGCTTGACGCAAAAAAACGCCTTGCGCTCTCAAATAAGGAGTCGCTTGTAATTGCGGGCGATATCGTTATGAAAAGAGCGAAGGATACGAATACAGAGATTATACCCGTTGACAGCGAGCACAGCGCTATTTTTCAATGCTTACAGGGAGAAAACAGGCGCGAGATTAAAAAAATTCTTTTGACGGCGTCCGGCGGACCGTTTTTCAATATGACGGGCGAGGAGATAAAAAAGGTCACCTTGTCGGACACCCTTGCGCACCCGACCTGGAAAATGGGGAAAAAGATTACGGTTGATTCTGCGAGCTTGATGAACAAGGGCTTTGAGGTAATCGAGGCGTGCCATCTTTTCGGAGTTGACGTATCTCAAGTAGAGGTAATTATTCACCGTGAGAGTATAATACACTCGGCAGTTGAATATATTGATAATGCGGTAATAGCGCAGATGGCGGCGCCCGATATGCGTCTCTGCGTTCAGTACGCGCTGACATATCCCAGCCGTACTTCTGCCTGCATTGAGGAGCTTGACCTGCTCAAAGTATGTAAGCTTTCATTTGCAAAACCCAATTTCGAGGTCTTTCCGCTTCTAGCGCTTGCATATCGCGCAATGAGAGAGGGAGGGGCTATGCCCGCCGTCTTAAATGCGGCGAATGAAATAGCGGTTGCGGAGTTCTTGCAGGAGAAAATCAAGTTTTTTGAAATCTTCGATATAGTAGGGCAGACGTTTGAGGATATGCTGTACGCAAAGAAATACGAGACGCTATCGGAAATCATTTCTGCCGATAGAGAAGCGAGACAGATAGCGCAGTCAAAGATAAATAACAAACGGAGAACGTAATGAAGTTACTTTACATCTTGCTTGCCATATTTATATTTGGAATTTTAATTTTCATTCATGAATTCGGCCATTATATCACGGCGAGAATTTTCGGCGTAACCATAAAGGAATTTTCGATAGGCATGGGGCCGAAGATGATTACCTATACCTCTAAAAAGACGAATATAAAATATTCCTTGGGAATGCTGCCGATAGGCGGATACGTAAGCATGGCGGGAGAGGACGAGGAGTCCGACGACGAAAACGCATTGTTCAGAAAACCTGCCTGGCAGAGATTGATAATCACCGTCGCAGGCGCCGCTATGAATATCTTGTGCGGAGCTCTTATAATGTTCGTTTTAATAGCGTCAACGCCCGACGCGCTTTATTCCACGACGGTTGACAGTATTATTACGAGAGAAGAAGTGCCGAGAGAGAACAGCAGCGAGGACAGCGGTCTTATGGCAGGCGATAAAATAATCGCCCTTAACGGAAAAAGGGTGCATATTTTGAGCGAATTGGACTATGAGATTATGCGTAACGGAATTGATACGGTAGAGCTTACCGTCATTCGTAACAAAGAAAAGATAGTGTTAAACGCAGATTTTCCCGTCTATATAGAGAGAAATCAATATCTGGGAGCGAGGGATTTCTATACACTGCCCGAAAAGGCGGATTTTTTCTCCGTGATAAAGCACGGCTTTTATCGCTCGTTGCTTACCGTGCGTATGATTTGGGAGTCGATTTTTGATTTGGTGACGGGAAGGTTCGGGATAGACGCGGTATCAGGACCGGTAGGCGTTACCTCTCAAATAAGTCAGGCGGCGACGACCGGCTTGGCGAATATAGTATATATGGCTATCGTCATAAGCATAAATTTAGGAGTTGTAAATCTTTTCCCTTTTCCTGCTTTGGACGGAGGAAGAACGGTCTTCATCCTGCTTGAAATGATAAGAGGCAGACCTGTTCCCGTGAAGTACGAGGGAATGATACATTTTGTAGGAATAGTAATTTTAATGGCGTTTATGCTATTTATAACCTTAAAGGATATAATATCGCTCGTCTGAGACGGCGGTAAAAAGAGGAAGTTAAAATGGATTATCAGGCAAAAAGAAAAAAGACGAAAAAAATAAAGGTCGGTAATATAGCGATAGGCGGAGACACCTTTGTCAGCGTGCAGTCAATGACCAATACCGATACTCACGATATAGAAAATACCTTTTCTCAGGTGAAGGCGCTTGCAGACGCAGGATGCGATATCGTCCGTCTTGCCGTTCCTGATATCGAGGCGTCGAAAATCTTTTTCGAGTTAAAAAACAGGGGTATTACCGTTCCACTCGTCGCAGACATCCATTTTGATTACCGTATAGCGCTTGAATGTGTTGACAGCGGCGCAGACAAGATAAGAATAAACCCGGGAAATATAGGAGATAACGACAGAATTAACGCAGTTGTCAGGGCGTGCCGAGAAAAGCAAATTCCTATCCGCATAGGCGTAAACAGCGGTTCTCTTGAAAAGGAAATTTTAAGAAAATACGGTTCCCCTACGCCCGAAGCATTGGCGGAAAGCGCTCTGTATCACGCAGCTCTTTTAAACAAATTCGACTTCGATGACATCTGCCTTTCGGTAAAGGCGTCGAGCGTAACGAGTATGATCGAGGCGAATAAAATTTTAAGCGAAAAAGTAAACTATCCTTTGCATTTAGGCGTTACCGAGGCAGGAGGTCTGCGTTCGGGAACGGTGAAAAGCGCAGTGGGCATCGGCTCTCTGCTTTCACAGGGGATAGGTGACACAATTCGAGTATCTCTCACAGCGGACCCGCTCTGCGAGGTGAGAGCAGGCAAGGATATCTTATCTGCGCTTGATATCTTAAAAGAGCAGGAGATGGATATTATATCCTGCCCTACCTGCGGAAGAACTAAGATAGATTTAATCCCCTTGCTTTCCGAATTTGAAAACGCGCTCGCAAGGGAAAAACTCAGAAATAAGCCGATTAAGGTCGCTTTTATGGGTTGCGTTGTGAACGGTCCCGGAGAGGCGCGGGAGGCAGATATAGGAATTGCCGGAGGCGTCGGCGAGGCAGTTCTTTTCAAAAAGGGCGAAATAATAGGAAAGATTAAATCGGATGAGATTATCGATAAATTGATTGAAGAAATAAAAAGGATGTAATAAAATGTCAGAAAACGGAAAAAGGTTTTTTGAAATATTTCAAAAATATAAGCCGTCCGCAGAAAAGCGAGAGATTTTGGAGGACGCCTATAACGTTAGAGTTCGTATACAAAAGGAGCCGTACAGAGTAGAGGTCGATGCGGATTTTGATGAGCATAAAAACCAAAGAATTATTTATGAGATAGAGGACGAGCTTCGCTCCTTTTACAATGCCGTTTCCTTTCGTATTTTTCCGCATTATCCCGAAAGAGAATTTTCTCTGAAGCTTATTTGTGAGATTTTTGACGAGGCGGCAAGGGTAGGCGCAATAACGAAGGGCTTTTTTGACGAAGCGGAGATAGTAGATAAGGGAGACACAATAGAAATTCAGATACCGTTCCTTGCGAGCAGTATAGATTTGGTTTCCTCTTCTCAGGCGAGTGATATAATTTCCAAGATAATAAGCTATCGCTATTCGGTAGAAAAGAAAATTGTAATCTGCCAGAGCGCAGATGCGGACGAAAAGACGGCAGCGAGAAGAAAAATGATAGAGGACTCTGCCGAGAGCATCGCAAATGAGGCGATGATAAGAGAAAGAGAAGCGAGAATAGCCGAAGCGAACGCAGCTATTGAACAGGAGGACAACAGAGTACATAAAAGCTCCTTGAACGAGAGCGCGGCGACGACTGAGCAGATATCGGAAAAGCTTTATAAAATAGGAGCAAACACCTATTCGTTAGAAGAATCCGTGTTGATTTGGGGAGAAGATATCGGGGTGAAATTCCCTGAGCCGATCGGCAATATAAGCGAGGCGCAGAGCCGAGCCACCTTCTTCGGCGACATCTTTGAGATTACTAAAAAGGACAGCTTCAAGGGCGATAAAACGACGGTAACGCTTGGCGTATCTGACGGCACGTCCTCGATTTATATAAAGAAAACCTCGCCTTCGGGAGAACAGGACATTTCTTCGTTTGTTAAGCGGGGGAAGAGTATTGCGGTTATAGGTAGGATTTTCCGTGATAAGTTCGACGGGGAGCTTGTCTGCGCTCCGAGAAGCATATATTCGGCGAAAAAGAAGCTGCGTGTTGATAAGGCGGAGAAAAAGCGCGTAGAGCTTCACCTGCATACGAATATGTCGGCTATGGATGCAATAATCAGACCTGACGAGCTTGTAAACACCGCAAAGCTTTGGGGGCATACCTCTATCGCTGTTACAGACCACGGAAACGTTCAGGCGTTCCCCGAGGTTTTGAAGATAGCGCGCAAGGAATACCCCGACCTTAAAATTCTATACGGTATGGAAGCGTATTACGTAGACGATACGGCGAGGGCGTTATACGGAAGCAATATTCCTTCCTTTGACGACGAAATGGTCGTTTTCGATATAGAAACGACGGGGCTATCTACCGTAAACTGTAAAATTACAGAGATAGGCGCTGTAAAAATTAAAAAGGGAGAGATTATCGATAGATTTAACACCTTCGTTAATCCCGAAGTGCCGATACCTAAGGAAATTACCGAAATTACCCATATAACCGACGAAATGGTCGCAGACGCGCCGAAGATAAAAGAGGCGCTATCTTCCTTTTTCGATTTTGTGGGCGATAGAATGTTAATAGCGCATAACGCCAATTTTGACACCGGCTTTATCCGTGTGTTCTCGGAAGCGTGCGGATTGAAATTCGAAAATTCTTACCTCGATACTCTTTCGCTTTCACGATATCTTAACACCTCGCTTAAAAAGCATACCCTCGATTCGCTGAGAGACCATTATAAGCTGGGTGAATTTAATCATCACCGAGCGTCCGACGACGCAGAAATGCTTTCCGCTATCTTCTTCTGTATGATAAGTCAATTAAAGGAAGAGGGCGTCTACGATTTTTCTCAGATGATGACTATGATGAGCGAGAGGTCGGATCCGCTTGTGCTTCGCCCTCATCACTTGATTATATTTGCGAAAAACAAGATAGGACTTAAAAATCTCTATCGCCTGATATCCGAGAGCTATCTTACCTATTACAGACGCCGTCCGAGAATACCCAAGACCTTGATAGAAAGATACAGAGAGGGCTTGATAATCGGCTCTGCCTGCGAGCAGGGCGAGCTTTATCAGGCGATCCTTGACGGTCGATCTGAAGCGGATATAGATGAAATGATAGATTTCTACGATTATCTTGAAATTCAGCCGTTATGCAACAACCGCTTTTTAATTGCCGAGGGCAAGGTTCCGAATGAGGAAACCCTAATGAGCATAAACAAGAGAATTATCGCTCTCGGAAAGAAGCACGGAAAGCCGACGGTCGCTACCTGTGATGCGCACTTCTTGAACAAAGAGGATGAAATTTACAGAAAAATTCTGCTTTCAGGAATGAAGATGCCCGATGCGGACAAGGATACGGGTATATATTTAAGAACGACCGAGGAAATGCTTGAAGAATTTTCCTATCTCGGAGAAGAGCTTGCATACGAGGTCGTCGTAGAAAATACTAACAAGATTGCCGACAGTATAGAAGCAATTTTGCCTATCCCCGACGGTACCTATACGCCTAAAATGGAGGGCGCCGAGGAGGACTTGCAGAAAAAATGCTGGGACAGAGCGCATGAATGGTACGGAGAAAATCTGCCCGCGCAGGTTGAGGAGCGGCTTAACAAGGAGCTATCCTCGATTATAAAGCACGGCTTTGCCGTTCTCTATATGATAGCCGAAAAGCTCGTCTCGTACAGTGAAAGCGAGGGATATCTCGTTGGCTCGAGAGGGTCTGTCGGCTCGTCCTTCGTCGCTACGATGGCGGGAATTTCTGAGGTAAATCCTCTGCCACCCCACTACCGTTGTGTAAAATGTAAGCACTCCGAGTTCGATATTCCCCCCGAGTACGGCTCCGGCTTTGACCTGCCCGATAAGAACTGTCCTATATGTAACGAGCCGATGTATGCTGACGGTCACAATATACCGTTTGAAACATTTCTCGGCTTCTACGGTGACAAATCGCCCGATATAGACCTTAATTTCTCGGGTGATATTCAGGGTAAGGTACATAAGTATACCGAGGAGCTTTTCGGACAAAGCCACGTGTTCAGAGCGGGAACGATAGGAACGCTTGCGAGCAAGACCACGTACGGATTCGTAGTGAAATATCTTGAAGATCGCAATATTTCTCTGCCGAAGGCGGAGATATCCAATATCATAACGCATTGCGAGGGCGTAAAGCGAACGACAGGACAACATCCCGGAGGTGTTATCGTCGTGCCGAAGGAGTACGATATTTATGATTTTACTCCCGTTCAGCACCCCGCAGACGACGCGACGTCCGATATCATAACCACACACTTCCAGTTCTCGTACCTTCACGATACGATACTGAAGCTCGACGAGCTTGGGCACGATATTCCGACGAAATATAAAATGCTCGAGCGTTATACAGACACGTCGGTCTTAGACGTGAAGATGAACGATCCCGCAGTTTATAATCTTTTCCTCACCTGCGAGCCGTTAGGCGTCAGCGAGGAGGAGATCGGCTCTACCTTGGGTACCTACGGCTTGCCCGAGTTTGGTACTCGCTTTGCTATCCGAATGCTTGAGGAGGCGAAGCCGAAATCCTTTTCCGACCTTTTGCAGATATCGGGACTTTCTCACGGCACGGACGTCTGGACGGGAAACGCCCAGGACCTCATAAGAGAAGGAATATGTAATATTTCTCAGGTTATCGGATGCCGTGATAACATAATGAACGACTTGATAAGATACGGTCTTGACAACTCCCTTTCCTTCACCATTATGGAATCGGTACGAAAGGGAAAGGGGCTTAAACCCGAATGGGTGGATGAAATGAAGGCGCACGACGTGCCCGAGTGGTACATCGCATCCTGCAAAAAAATCAAGTATATGTTCCCGAAGGCGCACGCTGCCGCGTACGTTATGTCGGCTATCCGACTTGGCTGGTATAAAATCTATTATCCAATGCAGTTTTACGCCGCGTTCCTTTCAGCCGCGCCCGGCGGATTTGACGCCGAGATAGTAATGAGAGGAAAGCATTATATAACGAGCTTGTTAGACGATATAGACAGGAGAAAAAAGGACAAAAACGAGACGGTAACGCAGAAGGAGGAGGAGCTTTATTCTACTATGCTTCTCGTGCGAGAAAGTCTTGCAAGAGGCGTCCAGTATCTTCCCGTAGACCTTTATAAGTCTGATGCAAGCGCTTATCTTCCCGAAAACGGGAAGATAAGAGTTCCTTTTTCATCTCTTGCGGGACTTGGAGAAACGGCGGCGCAAAAGATAGTCGAGGCGAGAAATCAGGGAGAAATATTTTCGGTTGCCGACCTGCGTACTCGCGCGGGACTTTCAAAGACGGTAATTGAGCTTTTACGCTCTCACGGCGCATTAAAAAATTTATCCGAGACAAACCAGTTTACCTTTTTCTAAATTTGCTTCAAAACGGGCAAAATCAATGCACTATCAGTAAAAGGAGCAACAAAAGCCACGTATAGTCCTCGTCCTCTCCGCTCAAAAGAAGAATGGCGATGACGAGAATAGTGATATCAGAGCTTTCAATGCCTTTAATTCCGAATTTATCTAAAATTCCTGAGAAAAGGCGGTTACTCCTTTGCCCGTTTTGACGGTCATCATTTTTTTCACGCTCGATAAAATTAAACGTTTCCTGAACGTTAGTGTTTTCAAAATTTTCTGCGTTATCAGAGGGCGTATTGATGAGCGCCTCATCCTGCTTTTCTTCCTTTTCCTTTGCCGACAGGGCAATTCCCGAATAGTTTTCGGGAATTTCGGACGTATCTGTCGGCTTGGTTATGTTAAAGTTTCTGCTATACATATCACTTCACCCTTCCTATTAACGTGATAATGTCAAGTAGCTTTATAAATATGTCTATGGTCTCGCATTTGCTCTTGCTCAAAAAGGGCTTGAGCGCAAGCAGAAGAGTTTTTTCTCTTTCCTCTCTTTTGTTATGCTCTAAAAATTGCGGTTTTTTCGGCAGATCAGACGGTTGAAAAGACGCAGTGGGGATATTTTGCTGTGGGGGAGGGGAATTATCTGTGTTTGAAAAAACAGATATTTTGTCGTCCTGCTCGCTTTTTTGAACTTCCTCTTGCTTTGCATTTTGATTTTTACTTAAGTTGCCCAAAACCGAGAGCATAGCGGAAAGCGCGTTTGGGTTCGATAACAGTCCGTTTAAAATTCCGCCGATGTCGGGCGCGTTTACGTTTCCGTTCATATCACACGCCTTTTTGCTTCTTGTATTGATTTACGATTTGCAGCGCCTCGTGTATGTTCGGATTTTGCGTATTATTCAATGCGTTTCTCAGCCGCTTAAGCTCAGAACTTGGCGGTGCGGATTGTGGAATGACGACGCCGCTTTGCTTCGCTATTGAGCAGATAGCTTGCCATAGCTGATCGTCCGACAGGGCTAATAATGATTGCAGCATATTGTAATCAAATTGCATTTAGTTCACCTCTCTTAATAGTATCAATGGCATTATATGCAAAAGAAATAATTCTTGATAAAGGACTTATATGAAAGCGCTTATATTTTCGGATTCGCACGGACGTTATTCGGCAATGAGGGATATAATAAAAAGCTCTATAGACGCAGAATGTGTAATTTTTGCAGGCGACGGAATTTCCGACGTTGAAGAAATGATAGAGGAATTTCCTCAAAAAATGTTTTTCTGCGTAAGAGGAAATAACGATTACAGCATATCTCCGCTCGGCTTTGCTCGGGACGATGAGCTGACGTTTTATCTTGAAGGAAAAAAGATTTTTCTAACTCACGGTCATAAATACGGAGTGCGAGCTTCTATTGACCAACTTCGCGCAAAGGCGCAGAGAGATGAAATAGATATAGTTATCTACGGACATACGCATATCCCCTCTGAGGAATACGACAGTGAGAAAAGACCTTGCTATTTCTTTAACCCGGGAAGCGTCGGTTACTATGAAAACGGCGGTTATTCCTTCGGGGTTCTTAATATTGTAAACGGAGGCGTTTTGCTTTCACATGGGAGGAAAAAGGATTGAATTTAAGTGTTTTCGTATCTACCGGGGCGTTTATCGGTCGGGTGAACGGCAGGAATCATAGGCCGTTTTTGTCAGTATGCAGGACGATGGATGCGGACGGCTACGAGTTTATGATGTATGAGTCCTGGTATGATAAGATAGATGAAATTGTCTCTGATTTCAATGAAGAAAACCTTAATATACCTATTCTTCACGCAGATAAATTTATAGGTCAAAAGATAGGTGCAGGAGACAGCGAAAGTAAAAAGGAGGCGCTCTGTCGCCTGAAGAAAAATTGCGAGATAGCAAACAAGCTCGGAGCAGATAAGATGGTTTTGCATTTGTGGAACGGCCCTGTCTCCGACGATAATATAGAAAACAATTATAAAATCTTTGGCGAGCTTAACGAAATAGCCAAAGCGCACGGAATATTGCTTATGCCCGAGAACGTGGTGTGCCGTCATAGAAATCCGAGCGAGCATATTTTAGAGCTGGCGAGCAGATATCCCGAGGCGCGCTTCACCTTCGATACCAAAATGGCGGCGTTTCATAACGAGCTTGACGCCTCGCTCGAAGGAGATTTTCTCGAGTTTTGGAAGAAGGGACGCATAGCGCACCTTCATATAAACGACTATAACGGCGGTTATAAGGACTGGGATAATCTCAGGACGGTACACATAGGCGAAGGTTGGATAGATTTTAATAGGTTCTTTTCCTTCCTTTCCTCGATTTCCTATGAAGGAACTGCCACGCTTGAGTGCGGAAGCATGGACGAGAGGGGAATTTATCCTCAAAAAATGAAAAACAGCGTTTTAAGAATAAAAGAAACCATTAAGACGTGTAAATAAAAGGAGTATGTCTATGAAGAAAGATGCGAAAAGCCGTCCGCAAATGGACGCAGAGCGCAAGGAAAAAGGATTTTTGCCTAAGATAAAGGGATTTTTCTTTCGTCTTTTCTATATAGTAGGGCTGGTTTGGGAAGCAAAACCCTCTATTTTAATAGTTATGACGCTTCTTTGCGTCTTGAACGGTGTTTTGCCGGTTATAGGGGCGTTGATTTCAAAGGAGCTTCTTAACGAGATATCAAATCTTATACAAAGCGATATAGCGAATAGCGTGCTCGGCTCTCCTATGACGTCCTTTGTATCCGCTTTGTTTAATCAGTTGAAATTCGTCTTTATGTTGCTTATCTTCCAGTTTGCGTATCAGTTTGCGAACAAGATAACGTCGGGAATCAGCAACATGGTTAATTCGATAGCGGGAGAGACGGTTGTAAACCACATAAAATTGAAGATAATGAACAAGGCGAAGAACGTCGATATATCGAGCTTTGACCGCCCTGAGTTTTATGAGAAGCTTGAGAATGCGAACAGGGAAGCGGGAATGCGCCCGATATCCATTCTCGACGCTACCTTCAGAGTGATAAGCGCGCTTATAAGTACGATAAGCTTTATTTTGATTTTGGCGTCGCTTCATCCGCTCGCGCCTGCTATTATAATAGTAATGGCAATACCCGGCGCATTGATAAATTACCGTTACAGAAACAAAAATTTCAGGTATATGCGCTGGCACTCGAAGGAAAGAAGAAAAATGTTTTACTTTTCTTCGGTGGTCTCCGATAAGGATAAGGCGAAGGAAATACGTATTATGGGACTTGCCGACACCTTGATAGGAAAATACAAGGAGGCGTTTGCAGAGTATTTCCGCGGGCTTAAGAAAATTATAATCAAGGAGCAGATTTCTCAAACCTTGGTGGGATTTTTCTCTTTGTTCGCCAACTGTATGATATTTGTGTACGTGGCGTATAGAGTTATATATCACGGCGGACTGATAGGTGACTATTCGCTTTACACAGGCGCGTTAAACTCTATCCTCTCGTACGTAGGCGTATTGATTACGTCAACGGCTACTATTTACGAGGGCACTTTGTTTATAGACAATATGATAGTGTTTATGAATGAAAAGGTAACGGTAGTTCCGAGCATAGAGGCCCCAAGAAAGCCGAAAAAGGGAGCAAATCATACAATCGAATTTAAAAACGTAAGCTTTAAGTATCCCGACTCGGATAGATACGTAATCAAAAATGTAAACTTAACTATGCAGTCAGGAGAGACTATTTTGCTTGTGGGCTTGAACGGAGCGGGAAAGACGACGCTTATAAAGCTTTTAACGCGTCTCTACGATACTACGGAAGGTCAAATTTTTCTTGACGGATATGATATAAAGGAATACGACCTTGAAGCGCTCTACGACCTGTACGGAATAATCTTCCAGGATTATGTAAAGTATGCGTTGTCGGTTAAGGAAAATATAACGTTTGGAGACGTCAGAAACGAAATAAACGAGCAAAGAGTCTTTGACTCTGCCAAGAGTAGCGACTCGGACGGCTTTATCGGTAAGCTCCCACATGGGTACGAAACTCCGCTTACGAGAATGTTTGAGAAGGACGGAATCGAGCTTTCGATTGGTCAATGGCAAAAGCTTTCGGTTGCGAGAGCGTTCTATAAGGATTCGGATATCATGATACTTGACGAGCCGACGGCATCTCTCGACGCTTTGGCGGAGGAAGAGGTGTTCAACCAGTTCTCACAGCTCGGAGAGGGAAAACTCACTCTGCTCGTTTCTCACCGCCTTTCCTCCGCAACTACTGCTACGAGAATTATCGTATTGCAGGAAGGTGAAGTGGTCGAGGAGGGCTCGCACAAGGAGCTTATGAAGCTGAAGGGAAAATATTCGCTGCTCTTTAATACGCAGGCGCAGCATTATATTTCAGCAGACGACGTGCCGACGGACTTTTAGAGAAACGCAGGCGGCTTTACGGCTAAAAATTTTCATATAAAAAATTAAGCGCAGAGAAGTATAAACAACTTCTCTGCGCTTTTTGTAAACAATTATTCTCAAAATTAATCCTCGAAAAATTCTCCCTGAGTCAAGGAGGCGAGCTTGCTCTCTTCGGAAATATAGTCCATAGGATCAACTCCTACGCCCTTGATAAGAAGCTCGTAATGCAGGTGCGGCTCGTCTGCCGACTCTATCATGGCAGAATCACCTATATAGGATATTACCTGTCCTTTTTTCACCTTCTCACCTACCGAAATGCCGTTTGCGGTTTCAACCGAGAGGTTTTTATATACCGACACGGCGTCTCCCGCGTGAGCTATCTCGATACAGCATCCCATCATAGGGTCGGTGTAGATTTTTGTAATCTCGCCGTCGGCGGCCGCCAATACGTCGTCGCCGATATTAGCGCAGATGTCAATTCCCGCGTGAACTCTGAGGTCGTCCATTGTAGTGGAATATACCAACACCGACAGGTCGTGCTCCTTTACTACCTCGCCGGCGGCAGGCGCGACAAACGAAGGGAGAGTGTTTGGGCTGTCTGTTACGGGAGGAGGAGCTGTCGTCGAAGGCGTGGCGGTTGTGACGGCAGGCCCTGTGGTGACTGATGGGGGCTCACTCGGCTTTTTGTCCTTTTGCATCGCCGCAGTTATGCCGATAACAAGAGCAGTAATGCACAACACCGCTACGATGACGATATAGAGAATCCTGTTTGCTTTTAATGCGTTTTCATTTTTTTCCATAATAATGCATCCTTTCAAGAAATTCTACAGGTATTTTTACCAAAATTCACTTCCTTATACACTTTTTTAAAATAAAATTGCCGCGCCGAATGGGACGTACTCTTAAGGAAAGTTTTAAAATCCGGTAGAATACGATGCTACCGACAGGAAAAGGACAGAGAAAGCAACTGCAAATTCTCTGTCCTCTTTTCTTGACAAGCACTGCATCTGTAGACACAGATGCTATTTTATTTTGGTGATATGTTTGCTTTCGCAAACGCGATATATTTTCGCTTGCGTGAAAATGCGATATTACCTCCCTTTTGGTCGGTAGCGATATGATATAAATTCCTCGCGCCAAGCATACTACACGCCCAAAGGGCATATCGCATCGAAGATATATCGCACGCA
>JAZNBK010000005.1:0-17594 GCA_045587025.1 Eubacteriales bacterium | reverse complement strand
CGGAAGCTCGTTTTTCGTGATGAAAAACCTTTCCGTTACCGACTTTGAGTTTTCAAGTGAGTTTTCATACTTGTCACTAAGGTCGGAAAGAGTTAAAGGAAGATTGGTTTTAATAAGACCGAGCGAAACTGAGTCTTTTTTGTCTGAGCCATTTTTCTTTCTCCTTATTTATTTTTAATTTGTTTTAAAAATAGTATATTTTTATTCTGACTTACCGAGCAAGGACTTTTCGTCAAAGACGTAATTTTTGTTGCAGAAGCGACACCGCACCTCAAGCTCTCTCGGCTTTCCCTCTGTCTCTTGCTCGTCTAACATCGTCCTCACCTCCCTCTCACCCAATTTCTTTATGGATGAAAGGAATCTGTCTCTTTTGCAGTCGCAAAGATAATCTACGCTTATCTCGTCAAACGGGTCATAAGGTATATCACGCATCGCTATTTCCGCTATCTCCTGGCAGGAGAGTCCGTCTCGAAAATAACGGGATATATTCACAAGGTCGGATGCGTTTCTCTCTAATAGCGAAATAACGCCCTCGTCTGCGAAAGGAAGCAACTGAATTAAGACGCCGCCTGCGGAAAGGCAGGTATAATCAACGTCAACCAAAACTCCGAGTGAGCATATCGTGGGTATCTGCTCGCTTTCCGCAAAATATCTCGTTATATCCTCGGCTATCTCTCCGCTTTGAATTTCTACCGTCCCCGTATGAGGCGCACCGACGCCATCCTCTCGCACCACGTAAAGATAACCCGCGCCAACTGCTCTGCCTACGTCCAGCTTGCCGTTCGATTTTTTGGGAGGATTAGCCAAGGGGTTCTCGACGTATCCCTTTACGTTACCGTAATAATCCCCGACGGCAATAAGCTTTCCAAGCTCGCCGTCCGCATTTATACCAAGTGTTATGGTATTCTGCTTTTCGCCCATAAGGGAGCCCATCATTGACGTAGCAGTTAAAAGCCGTCCTAACGCAGCAGACGCCGTAGGAGAGGTCTTGTGGACCTTTATCGCTTCATTCACTATATTACGAGAGTTCATAACCAGAATCCTGGCGCTTCCGTCTCTCGACATTCCTCTGAAAATCGTTGAAGATTCCATTTTTCTTCCTCTTAATTTGTTCATTTCTTTGCGCGCGCGACTATATAGATACGCTCGTCGTTATCCTCTGCCTCTCTGAAATTAAAGTCTCCGAAAACGCCGAGCAGCTCAAAGCCCGTTTCGCTTAAAAGCTTTTTTACGGTGCTTAGCGGAAACATCCTCTCTCTTTGGTATTCGTCGGTTCTTGAATAGCTTCCGTCGTCCGCTTCTACAAAAAGAGATATATCAAAGTCGCAAAAATGCGTTTTTTCGTTATAATTATTCTGCCATACGCACATCGCGCGCTCATCCTCAAACACAAAGCAATTCTGAGCGTATATCTTCTCAAATTTATATTTACTGTTGATATCGAAGGCGAAAATTCCGTCCGGCATTAAATAATTGTGGACCAAGGAAAAGCACTTTTTCAGATCCTTGGTGCTTTCGAGATGATTTACGCAATCGAGGCAGGAAACGACCGCCTCGACGGTGCCGTAAAGCTCAAATTCTCTTATATCCTGACACAAGAAAAGAATATCACCGTGTGCCTTTTCTTCTCTCGCTCTTTTCGACGCATAGGAAAGCATCTCGGTGGAATTATCCACGCCTATCATACCGAATCCGCGCTTCGCAAGCGCCAAGGTCATGCTTCCCGTACCACAGCCCAAGTCAAGTATGTCCTGCACTTTGCCGTTATAATATTTTTTGAAAACGGAAAGGAAAAAGTCAGCCCAAGCGTTATAATCGACATCGCTCTGCCAGATATCATAATAAGGCGCTAAAGCGCTATATATTCCTGCCATGCCTTCACCCCAATTTTGAAATGATATTTCTATATCCGTTTCCGCTTTTAAGAGACCTGCTCACTCTGCTTATAGTAGCAGTAGACAGCCCTGTCGCAGTGACTACGTCGGTATACGGGCTACCGCTTGAAAGCATCTGCGCCGCCTTTAATCTCCGTGACATTTCTTCTATTTCAACAGAGGTACACAGGTCGTTCAAGAACTCCTCGCACTCCTTTACGTCATTTAAAGAAACGAGCGCGTTAAAAAGCATTTCTACTTCTTTTTTGTTTGCTCCCATAGCGTCTCCTATTCGTTAAAACACCGATATTTTTTCGTCCTTTCGGAAATTTGGTCTGAAATTTTAAAACCTATCCGAAATCTGTCATTTTCACCGAAAATTATAGCACAAATGTTTATGAATGTCAATCTGTAAAAGCCATTTTGTCTCCTTTTTTAAGAAAAATAAGGGCTCTTTTTTCATCAATCTGCCGTTGACACGTTTTTCCTTTTATGATAAAATACTTATATAAAGAAAATGACTTATATGCGTTTTGGGGGAGCTATTATGAAAGAAAATCCAGAAGTAATAAAAATAGATTTCGACTGTACCGCTTGCAAAAAACAAAATGATGCTTCCTCTAAAATCCCCGTTTCGAGAGTTATCGAAAAGCTGGACCTGTGTTTTAAGAAAAATGACCTGAAGAGCGCAGAAGAGCTGCTCGAATATTGGCAAAGAGAGGCCCTGTCGCTCGGAGATACGAGAGGTGAATTGTCTATAGTAAACGAAATGCTCGGGCTATACAGAAAAACCTCTGACAAGGTAAAGGGTGAAAAAGCTATAGAGCGCTCTTTGAAGCTTTTACGAATTACGAAAAACGAAGACACCGTCTCGGGAGCTACGATTATTCTCAACGCCGCTACGACCTGCAAGGCGTTCGGCAGAACAGCGCAAGGGATAGAGTTGTACGAAAAAACCAATGAAATATACAAAAATAATTTGAGCGAGGACGACATCCTCTTCTCTGCGTTTTACAACAATTATGCGACCGCCCTCGTTGACGTCGGGGATTACGCCACTGCTCTTAACTTTTATAACAAGGCGATAGAAATTACGAGCCGTGACTTAAAAAGCCAACTCGACTGCGCTATTACGTATGTAAATTTGGCTCATTTATATGAAAAGTCAGAGGGCTTACAATCCGAAAACATAGAAAATTGTCTGTCCCGAGCGGAGCTGATTTTCAACGACGAGAGAATGGAGAAAAATTCCTACTACGCCTTCGTGTGTGAAAAATGCGCGCCGTCCTTTGATTATTTCGGATTTTTTATGACTGCGCTCAGATTACAAAAGGAAGCGAGGGAGATATATGAAAGGGCTTGAGCTTTCGAGGCGCTTTTATCTTGCCTATGGAAAAGACGCGATAGAAAAGGAGTTTCCAAACCTTGCAGACCGCATTGCAGTCGGTCTTGCGGGCGAGGGCTCCGAGTGCTTCGGCTTTGACGACGAGGTTTCCTCTGACCACGACTTCGAGCCGTGCTTCTGCTTTTGGGTTACCAAAGATGATTACGAGAAGTTTGGCTTTGAGCTCGAAAGATTATATTCAAAGCTCCCGCAAGAATTTGAGGGATATAAAAGAGAGCGTCTTTCCGCCGTCGGCGGAAACAGACGAGGGGTTATCGTGATAGATGACTTCTTCAACAAATTTTTAGGCAGTAGCGCTCCGCCGAGAAGCTACGAGCACTGGCTGCATATCCCATCGCACTCGCTCGCCTCTGCGACGAACGGGGAGGTTTTTCGTGACGACCTTGGGGTATTTTCAAAAATCAGGAAGGAGCTTCTCCTGGGATATCCAGAGGACGTAAAGCTAAAAAAGCTTTCCGCTCACGCAATTATGATGGCGCAGGCGGGACTGTATAACTACGAAAGGTGCTTGAAGCATAACGAAAACGGCTCTGCCCAGCTTTGTATTTTTGAATTTGTGCGACATACTATTTCAGTAATATATTTGCTTAATAACACCTACGAGCCGTTTTACAAGTGGGTATATCGCAAAATGAGAGACCTGAAGATACTTTCCGAGCTTGAAACTTCGCTCGTCGCTTTAAGCGAGCTTGGTAATTCGCCTATCGAAGCAAAAGCGAAAAAAGAGAGTGTGGAAGAAATTTGTCAGCTTGTGATAAAGGAATTCAAAAACCAAGGCCTGACAAAATCCACGTCAAGCGACCTTGAAAAGCAGGCGTACGCTATTCAAAATAAAATCGAAAGCCCTATCCTAAGAAATATGCATATAATGGAAGGGATATAAAAACGGTACGGAGATGAAAAATCTCCGTACCGTTTTGCTTTTTTATACGTCAAGAAATTCTTGCGCCGAAGGGCGCGATAGCGAGCGAAGCGAGCTTGAAGCATTGCTTACCAAAAGGAATACCTATAATGGTTATGCAGAAGATAAGACCTGCTATAACGAAGGAGACCGCCATTGCCAAGCCGCCGAAAATCATCCATATTACGTTTGCTATCGGGTGCTTTCCGAAATTACTGCTGACAGAGCTTCCAAAAGGCCAGACGTAAAGCCGCGCGAGCTTAAAGCACTGACGACCGAAAGGAATACCTATAATGGTTATACACCATATGATGCCGAGAAAGAACCAAGCTATACCGCTGGTAAGCCCCACAAAAATCAGCCATATTAAATTTCCAATTAACTTCATACCGTCCTCCCAAAATCTCAAATTTGAAAACCAAAATCGTTTTCTGATTTTATTTTATCATATTCGCCCTTTTGTGTCAATATCCTTATATTCAACTCGCATATTTTTTGAAAAACGTAATATTTCGTAAAAAAATGTGGACTTTTTTTCATTTTTGTGTTATACTGTTTTCATATTGAGGGCAAGGCGTTGCCATTCTATTATAATCGCTCGTTACAAGGCGTAATTGAGCAAAAAAACAATTCAGAAAGGAAAAAACCATGAAATCTAATTTTTGGAAGGACTTTAGAAGCTTTATCACAAAGGGAAACGTAATTGATATGGCTGTCGGTGTCGTTATCGGCGGCGCTTTCAGCAAGATAGTTTCCGGTCTCGTTAGCAACATTATAAATCCCTTCATCAGCATTTTCGTAAAGAGCGGAAGTCTCGACAACATTAAAACGGTTGTAAAGAGCGCCGTAGTTGACGAGGCGGGCGTCGTTACCACTCCCGAGGTTGCTATTCTTTGGGGCGTTTGGTTACAGACGGTTATCGACTTCTTGATTACCGCATTCTGTATTTTCGTAATCCTCCGTATTATAATGAAAGCGAAAGACAAGCTGAACGAAGACAAGATAGCAAAGGAAGCGGCTGAGAAAAAGGCAGCCGAGGAAAAAGCGGCGGCTGAGAAAAAGGCGGCTGAAGAGGAAGCAGCTAAAATCGCAGCAGAAAAGGCGGAAAAGGAAAATCTTTTCAAAGCGAGCATCGTAAATCAGGAAAAATTGCTCGGCGACATTTTGGAGCAGTTAAAGAAAAATAATAAATAAGATTTATACATAAAAAAACGTTTCTCAATTACCTTTTGGTATCTGAGAAACGTTTTTTCTTTTGTTATTAGTCCTTTTTCTTATCAAACAAGGCGCGTCTTCTCGTCGATAGCTGCATTTTTTCTCTTATCTTTTCGACGTCTCCGTCACGAAGAAGATTATAAAGCTCTTTAAACTCATTTTCAAAAACGTCCATCTGCTCAAGCAGCGACTCGCGGTTAAGAAGGAACAGCTCACTCCACATTATATCGTTCATACGCGCTATTCGGGTTAGGTCACGGAAAGAGTCTCCCGTATATTCCTCGAGGCGCTGTATATGCTGACAGTTCATAAGCGTCATAGCGATACAGTGAGTAAGCTGAGAAACAAAGGCGATTATTCTATCGTGGTCCTTAGGCGAAAGTATAGAAATATTTGCAAATTCAAGCTCCTCGCCTATACATTCGCAGAGCTCTATCGCTTCTACCGTATTCTTCTCGGTAGGAGTAATTACGTAGTTCGCCTGTCTGAAAATTCTATTGTCGCTGTTCTCTACGCCGCTGACCTCTTTTCCCGCCATAGGATGCGCGGCAATGAACTCGAGGTCCTCCCGAAGCATATCCTGAATTTCATAAACTATACATTCCTTTACGCCTGTAACGTCGGTAAGTATTGCTCCCTTTTTCAGATATTGCTGATTTTCCTTTATCCAGGAAACGAAGATATGGGGATAAAGAGCGAAAATCACTACGTCTGCCTCGCCGATGATTTTTTCATTCACTTCGGTCGAGCCACAATCTATTATACCGTTTTCAAGCGCGTAATCAATCGAGGATTGCTCTTTTGTGATAGCGCTGACGTAATAGCCCTTCTTCTTTAACCCCATAGCGTAGCTACCTCCGAGAAGGCCTAATCCCACTATCAATATTTTTTTGTTTTTATCAAGCTTCATAAGATATATTCGCTCCAAGCTTCTCTAAAAGTTCAAAGTAGTTAGGTAAACTTTTGTTTACCGCCTCTATTCCGTCAATCTCTCCGCCGACAACGCACAAAAGCGTGCAGAGCGCCATAACGATTCTATGGTCGTTATGCCCGCGCAAGGTCTCCTTTGGCGGATAAAAATCTTTTTTTATTACCGTTATACTGTTTTCCTCTAATACGCACTCCGCGCCGAATTTTGAAAGCTCCTCCGCCATTACGGCGCCTCTGTCGCTTTCCTTGATTTTGAGGCGCTTCGTCCCCTTTAACGTTGCTCCGTTTTTTATCGCGGCAAGCGCCATTAATATAGGAGCGAGGTCGGGGCAATTGCTGATATCAAGCGTGGGAGTCGCATTTTTAATTTCACAGAAATATTCTCTGTAAATCTTGTCGCCCTGCAAGCTGTCTGTATCAAGTCCGTTCACAGATACGTCATATCCAAGATATGAAAACACGTCAAAAAAGGCAGAATTGGAATAGTCCCCTTCCGTCTTTATTTTTTTCGGTGAGGTATATGACTGTCCGCCCTTTATAAAGTAGGCGTCTTCGCCCTTGCGCTCTATTTTCACTCCAAAAAGGTCGAGCGCCTTTACCGTCATATCAATATAGGAACGGCTTTCTATCGGGGGAATTAAGGATATAACGCTATCCTCTCGGCAAAGAGGAAGGGCGAACATAAGTCCGCTTATAAACTGGCTGCTGACGTCGCCTCTGAGCGAGTATTCCCCTCCCTTAAGAGCGCCGCAGAGCGTCAGAGTACTTTCTGTCTGCTCGAACAAAAAGCTGTTCTCCTCGCATATGCTTTTATATGCGTCAAGAGGGCGTTCAAATAGCCGTTTGCTTCCCTTTAATGTGATTTTTCTTCCGCTCAAGAGGCAAAGCGGTATAAAAAAGCGAAGCGTGCTTCCGCTCTCCCCGCAATCGAGCGTGCAATCGCTTATGTCTTTAATATCCAAGCCCTCTATGCGCAGTTCTTCTCCGTCTTTTTCGAATTTTGCTCCGAGCGCATAGAGACATCTGAGCGTCGCATTCATATCGCCCGAGTCGGATATGCCGTCAATTACCGTCTCTCCGCTCGAAAGCGCGGAGGATATAAGCAGGCGATGCGCCATGCTCTTTGACGGCGGCGCATCTATTATTCCTTCTATTTTTTTCGGGGTTATTTTTGCCTTCATTGCTTCGCCTCACTTGCCGTCCTTATCAAGAAAATAATCAATAGCCATCAAATATCCGTCGGTGCCCTTCCCTGAGATCGTCAGATCGCAGGCAGTACGAATATAGCTCGTTTTTCTAAATTCCTCACGGCTGTCAACGTCCGAAATATGCACCTCGACGGCAGGTATTTTTACCGCCTTTAACGCATCGAGAAGCGCAATGCTTGTATGCGTATACGCACCGGGATTTATGACTATGCCGTCAAATTTTTCAAAATAAGCGGACTGTATGTAATCAACCAGATCACCCTCGTGATTTGACTGCTTACACAGAACGCAGACATCCTTTTCCTTTGCATAAGCTTCGATTTTATTTACAAGGTCGCAATAGGTCTCCTTACCGTAATGCTCCGGCTCTCTTATGCCGAGCATATTCAGGTTAGGTCCGTTCAATATCATCAATTTCATGAAAAAAATCCTTTCGTATTTCATTCGCCGTAGCAGAAACGGAGGAAAAATCGGTTATTTCGACGTCCATTGAGACGCAGTATTTCTCGTATCTGCTATTAAACAACTTGACGAGCGCCGTTCTATCGGAGGAAAGCGGTCTATCCTCAGTAGGAACTATCGTGTCTATCGGTCGGTTCAAAAAATATATCCGTCCGTTTCTCTTCAAGCTTTGAATATTCTTTTCATTCAAAATTACACCGCCGCCCGTAGAAATAATTGCTCCCGTCACGGAACTTGCAATCCTTTGCACCGTCTCGGCTTCGATTTTTCTGAAGCCCTCCTCGCCTATCTCCGAAAAGATTTGCGGAATCGGTTTTCCCGTCTCTTTTACTATCTGTTCGTCGGTGTCTATAAATACACGGCAAAGCTCCTTTGCGAGCTTTTTGCCAACCGTCGTTTTTCCGCATCCTGCCATACCGATAAGAACTATATTCTCCTTTTCGGCTTCAATCTCTCTCGCGATACGTTTTTTTTCGGACGGCGTCATTTTTTCGCCTGTAAAATGCTCTGATGCGGCAATCGCCTGACAGACGAGCATATAAAGCCCGCCCTCCGAGGAAATTCCTCTCTTTTTACCCTCTAAAATGAAGTTGGTACGCAAGGGATTATATACGGCATCAACAATTCCGCGCAAATTCGGGAATTTTGAAATATCTATCGGTGAAGCGCTTATATTCTCGTTTCCATCGGGATAAGGATACATACCGCAGGGGGTAGTGTTTATTATATATTCGTAGTCGGCGCAATTACTGTACGCCTCCTCGTAAGAAATATTGTTTTCTCCCTTTTTTCTTCCCGCAACGGTAATTTTACCTGCCGAAAGCGAGCGACAGACCGCCTGCGCCGTAAAGGACGTGCCTCCCGTGCCTAAAATCAAGACGCTTTTATTTGTCATTTCCCAGCCGTTTTTAAGTATCAATTCCGACATCCCGACGAAATCGGTATTATAGCCATATAATTTTCCGTCACGGTTAACCACTGTATTTACCGCGCCTATAAGACGTGCGCCCTCGTCGATACAGTCCAAAAAAGGAATTACGTCCTTCTTATAGGGGATTGTCACGTTTATCCCCAAAAAGTCCTTTTTCTTCATAAACTCGGGCAGTTGCTCGGGGGAAAGCTCGCGCAATTCATAGGAATATGGCGCTATTTTTGCGTGTATTTCCTTTGAAAAGCTGTGCCCCAAGCGCTCTCCTATTAATCCATATTGCATAAGCCGTCCTCCTTTTTTCTAAATGTCTTTGCCCTTTTATTTTTTATCTGAAAAGTAATCTGTGCCGTATCTGCCTGCGAGCAGGTCGCAGAGGGCGAGCGCCGTAACGCTATCGACGACCACTCTCGCTCTATGTACTATACAGGGGTCGTGTCTGCCCTTTATCTGCAATTCGGTTTCTGTATTCTTATGGAAATTAACCGTCTTCTGAGCTTTATAAATCGACGGCGTCGGCTTTACGGCGCAACGGAAAATCAATGGCATTCCGTTCGTAATTCCGCCCAAAATTCCACCGCACGCATTCGTTTCGGTAAAAACGTTGCCGTCCTTTATATAAAAGCTATCGTTCGCTTCACTGCCGTATTTATCGGCAAGAGCAAAGCCGTCGCCAAACTCGACTCCCTTTATTGCGGGAACAGAGAAAAGAATATGCGACAAAACGCCCTCTACGGTATCAAACCACGGCTCGCCTACGCCGCGCGGAAGCCCCGTAACAACAGTTTCCAAAACGCCGCCGACGCTATCGCCGTCTTTTTTTGCGTTCTCTATCTTTTCTATCATTTCTCGGGACGCGCGCTCGTCAAGGACCGCAAAATCAAGCGAGGAAAGCTTTTTCATATCCTCATCTAAATTTTCAAAGCCCCTGTCCCGCACGCCTGCACAGGACGAGAGATGCGTCGCTATCTTTATTCCTTTATTACTTAGCGCGGTCATAGCTATCGCTCCTGCGGCAACGAGGGGCGCGGTAATTCTGCCTGAAAAATGTCCTCCGCCTCTATAATCGGAAAAGCCGTGGTACTTCTCGTACGCAGTATAATCAGCGTGACCGGGGCGAGCTATCTCGCGCATTTCGTCATATGCGCTACTGTCGGTGTCGCTGTTTTCTATTACCAACGCGATAGGTGTGCCCGTCGTCTTTCCGTTAAATACTCCGCTTAAAATTCTGACCTCGTCCCGTTCTCTTCTGTTCGTGGAAAGTGAGGAAACAGAGCGCCTTTTCTGCATTTGCGCCGCTATGAAATCGGTATCTACCTCTATTCCGGGCGTAATTCCATCAAGGACTGCGCCGATAGCTGCGCCGTGACTCTCTCCGAAAAGAGTGACGGTTATATTCTGACCAAATATGTTTTTCATTTTATAAATTCCCCTTCACCATATCGCAAAATGAGGAAAGCTCTGCCGTTTTAAGCTCAAATTCTCCTATTTTCGATACGTAAACATAGTGTATTTTTTGCCCTTCTCTCTTCTTATCGTGAGAAATCAACGACAAAACCTCACTCACGTCAAAATCGAGCTTGGTGGGAAGACCTGCATTCTCTAAGACGGGAATGAGCTCGTCCCTTACCTCATCGGAACATAGGAACAACATTCCGAGCGCTACGCACTCGCCGTGGAGCAGAGCGCCCAAATCGTTGTAGCTCTCTATTGCGTGCCCGACGGTATGTCCGAAATTAAGCACGCGGCGAAGTCCCGTCTCCTTCTCGTCCTTTTCAACTATATTTTTCTTTACTAAAATGGAGCGGTAGATTATCTCGTCTATATTCTCGTCTATATTCTCGTTTGTAATAAGCGAAAAAAGGTCTCTGTCGCAGGTCGCCGCCATTTTAATTGCCTCAGCAAGTCCTGACGCAAACTGCCGTCTATCTAACGTCGAAAGCACGTCGGGATCTATAAGCACGCCCTTCGGCTGATAAAACGCGCCGACGCTGTTTTTTACTCCGTCGAGATTTATAGCGGTTTTTCCGCCTATCGAGGAATCTATCTGAGATAAGAGCGTGGTGGGAATATTGTAAAAATCTATCCCTCTTTGATAGCACGAGGCAGCAAAGCCGGACAAATCGCCCACAACTCCTCCACCAACCGCAACCACTGCGTCAGCTCTCGTAAAGGAATTCTCTTGCATCGTTTTGCAGAGCTTTTCAAGCGAAGCAAAGCTCTTGCTCTGCTCTCCTTGGGGAAGAGTGATACAAACGCTCTCGCGGCAAGCGTCAGCTATCTTTTTCACATAGTCGGTCGGCACGCCGTCGTCGGTGACGACAAGGACCTTTCTGTTTAAATTAAAAATAGATGCAGCTCGGCTAAGGGAATTACGCTCTATTATAATGTCGTAATCAAATATAGTGTGTAATATTCTGCACTCGCTTTTATTTGTATCCGCATTTTGGCACAACAGGCGCTTTTGATAGTCCTTTGAAACTCGCATGGTATTCGAGATAAAGCTACGGTAGTAGGACTTCATTTCCTCGTCTTTAATATACTCACTGTTTTTCTCTATGACTGAAAGCTCTCTTTCCTTGTCGAAAATTGGCATATTATGCTCTCTTTTGTATTCTGCAACGTCACCTACGGCTTCCATCCTCAGGGAAAACAGCTCTGCCATTTTTTTATCTATGATATTTATTTTCTCTCTTGCTTCTTTTAATTTATCCATTTTTTTGCTCCGCTTTATAATCCTCTGCCAATTTTTTGAAGGCAGGCAGAGATCTTCTAATCTGCTCGGTCGTCACGCAGTACGCTATTCTGACGTAACCCTTATAGCCGAAATCGTCGCTCGGAACTAAAAGCAGCTCGTACTTCTTCGCCCTTTCATAGAAGGCGTAAGCGTCCTTCTCAAGCGCCTTTACGAACAGGTAAAAAGCTCCGTCCGGCTTTACACATTCATATCCGTATTTCGTTAATTCCTCGTAAAGAAGAACTCTATTGGTATCGTATATCTCCAAATCGGAGGTGACTCCAAGGCACTTTGGAATAAGACGCTGGAAAAGTGACGGAGCGCAAACGAAGCCCAACGCTCTTCCTGCGCCGAGAACCGCCGAATAGACGTCCTGCGCGTCTTCTGCCTCGGGATTTACGTATATATATCCAATTCTCTCTCCGGGGAGAGAAAGAGATTTACTAAAGGAATAGCAAACTATCGTATTTTTATAACATTTAGTAAGGAAAGGAACCTTCACGTCGCCGTAAACGAGCTCTCTGTACGGCTCGTCGGAAATTAAATAGATAGGATTTCCGTATTTTTTCTCCGCTGACTTCAAAATTTCACACATTGAAACTATAGTTTCTTCACTCAAAACGACGCCTGTCGGATTATTAGGAGAATTTACGATAACGGCTCTCGTCTTTTCGGTAATCGCGCGTTCAAACGCAGAAAGGTCTACCTGAAAATCAGATTCCACGGGCGCTACCACGACAAGACGTCCGTCTGCCTTTTCTACAAAAACTCTGTACTCGGGGAAAAATGGCGCAAATACTATAACCTCTTCGTCTGCGTCTTTTGTAAGCAACGCATTCAATGATATAGTAAGAGAAGCCGCCGCGCCAACCGTCATATAGATATAATTAGGGTTTGCCTCAATCTCATGTGTTTTTGCGAGATACTCCGCAATAGCGCTTCTGACTCCAAGATCGCCCTGCGCGGAGGTATAGCCGTGAAGAAGAACGGAATCGGTACTATCCAAAAGCTCCTTCAAGGTATCGTTGACTATTTTCGGCGACGGAACGCTCGGATTTCCTATGCTGTAATCAAAGACGTTATCGTCCCCTATCTCTGCCTTTCTCTGCTTTGCATATTCAAAGATTTCTCTAATCACGGATTTTTTTACGCCCAGCGCTTTCATTTTCTCGGAGACCATAGTTTTTCCTCTTTTCAGTTACATTAATTATAAAGTATTTATCGTTTTATTATATCA
The DNA here is from genome assembly GCA_045587025.1 of Eubacteriales bacterium. Classification (GTDB taxonomy): domain Bacteria; phylum Bacillota; class Clostridia; order Oscillospirales; family CAG-272; genus UBA1740. The sequence continues at coordinate 4,697 of JAZNBK010000005.1, read as the reverse complement.
CCACATTTAGCGTTTTGCAATGCTTTTGCAAAATTTAATGGCATCGGAAAGATAAAAATGCTACAAAAAAGCCCTGCGGTTCAGAATACAAAAATCCGCAGGGCCTTAATCAGAATATAAAATGAACACCAAAAGCCGTAGTAACACTACGGCTTTATGTATTTAAAATTTAAACATCCCAAATTTGAAAAAAGATTAAAATTTATTACCAAAAAGTTCGCCGGCTTCTAATTCGTTATCAGATGCGGTAATAACATCTACGGAATTTATAACAACAATCTCAAACTGAGGATTGTCATATTTTCTTTCCTTACTAAACATAAAATCCACCCCTATATTATCATTCAAATACATTATATATTATTATTTCTTGTTTGTCAATAGTTTTTTTAAATTTTTTAAAATTTTATTTAGGAAATCCCATTTTAGTGGGATTTCCTAAATTATACGTCCTTTAATCCTGAGATGCCGTTTCTCTATAGGTATATACCGTATAACCGGGTGCCTTGTAACCGTGCTGCTCATTCTGACCAAGACTGATCTGCTTGTTGCAATTCAAGGCGTTGTATACCGCTATAACGCCGGAAGGAGGAGTCAGATAGTCTCCAAGACCTACTCTTAAAATGAAGGTGTTCGCGTCAATGTGCTCGCCGAAGAATACCGGATCAAAGTAATTCATATTATATGTGTATTTAATACCAAAATTGTTGTTGATACGGCCGCCTTCAACGTGTCCTGCAAGGTTACACCAAGCGGGAGCTGCAATGTTTGTAGCAGCGTTTATCTTGATACCGTACATATTTGCAAGAGCTGCAACACCTATCGTCTGATATCCGCCCATGCTCGTACCTGATAAGTTGTAAACTCCGTTCCAAACACTCTTCAAGTTGGTATAGAATTCAGGAAGGAATTCATAATCCGCTACGCTTGCAATATCAACGGTTGCGCTATCCTTAATAAATCTCAATGCCTGCATATTACGCAAGAACATATAGAGGAGATAGCAGTCATCTATGTTTGTAAACGTACTGTTCTGGCGATTGTCATGACCTTTACCGTAAGCGGTCAAGGTGTCTGTAAGGTCGTTCAGATCGCTATAGTAGGGATCGTTCTTCACACCCAATTCATAACCGTGGTGAGGAACGTTAAATATAATCTTATTATCATCTACGAGTGGCGCCGGAGAGGATGCGCTATATCCGTGGAAGTTAAATTCTACAGGAATAGTTGCGCTAGCATTCTTAGGTATCGAAATAATACCTGACGTAGGATTCGGACCGGGCGCCTTAAGATAAATTTCATATATATCAAAGTTGTCAAGAGTAGAATCAGCTAGCGATGTGATACCGTTATCACGGTACTGCTTAAGTAACGCTGCGTCGAACTTCTTTATTCTGAAATAGTTCTTAAGGTCCATATCGTACTTAACAGATATGTCAGGGTGATCGCCTGTGTTTGAATATCTCGTTTCCTCTGTAGGAACTGTCGTATCTAACGGATCAGTATTTGTCAATCTCTCGAGCTGTTCATTCCAGAAGGATTCAAAATCAGAGGGCTTATCTACGGAAGGAGCTATTTTTTCAAGGTCGATTATTGCGCCGCCGCGGTAACCGTTTATTCCCTTGTTATCGAGGTTCCAGCCCTCAGTTATGGGGCCTTCTTCATCAAATGTGGCGACTATGTCGACCAATACGGCTGCGCCTTCGCCCGCCCGGAGAGTAGTAGAACTATTAATCTGTTCTTTGGGAATTGTAACAGTTATCTTTCCTGTATTGCCTGAAGCTGTGCCGCTGAACCTGCCCTCTACACCGTCTATCTCATAGTAGTAGGTAAATTCCTTGCAAGCATAGATAGAATCCTGTGCCTTTGTTCGAAGCTCTACCTCAAGGACGACGTCCTCTTCTAAAATACCGTTTGCGTTCGTTTTATAAGAAGTAGCATCCTTTGTGGAAACGTCCTTGAAATAAAGGAGGATACTGCCTGCTCCATATTCAAACAAATCATCGCGGATGTCGACGCCGTGCTTTGCATTGTAGTTATCCCAGAATACGTTAATTCTCGAATACAAATCTATGCAATCTGCTTTATCCGTGCTTACCTCGCCGTCTTGATAATACTGCATCTTCATTCTCAAGGGAGCGTATTTATCTGCTTGCAGCTGGTAATTATAAAGCTTGTTAAGAGTATCGAAAGAAATATCTCTGTAATTTCCTAGCACCTTTTCCTCTACCTCTTGCAAGATAGAAACGATGTCAAGAATTTCTTCTGTTTTTCCTGCCATAGAAAGAACGTCCTTATGAGTATTATCTTTTGCTTCTTCGTTCATTTCGTATACCTGATAAGCGGTAAGCTCGTAAATAGATGCTGATTCGCCAAAGTTCTCCGAATCGCAATCAGAATAAGCAACCAAATCGGCTTCGCCCGGTTTCTTAGCTACCATATACGTACGGTAGAGACAATCGAGAGAGTAATTCTCTGCTGTTTTGGAGCTTTCCTCCTTGAATACGATAGCGTAAACGAAGTTTTCTCTACCATCTTTACCTTCAAAATGATTAGCTACGAAGCCGTCTTCGCCCTCGCCTGTTTTGTAAACGGCTCTGTTAACCATTCTGGAAGCTTCGGTTACGTATACTCCGTCCTTCTTTGCTACGAGGAGGTCGCCCGGTGTTCTCTCATCATCATCGATAGCCATGATAACACCGATTTCAAGATTATAGCCCATTTCCTCTAATGCGAGAATAACGTCGTTATTCAGAGCGAATTGAGCGCGGATACCGGGGTATGCTACGATACGGGTTGAATATCCTAAAAATTCAACGGTGCTTGCGAGGTCGGAAACAACTCCGTCCGGAAACTGATCGATAAGCTCGAGGTAAGCCGCCTGAGCTGCCTCTTTTGTCGCGTAATCTGAGAAGCTCCAGTTAATTACCTGCTCGTTTATTGCCTGCTTCTGTCCGTCGCCGAGAGCAAGGTAAGCATAGATAGGAAGCTCATAGTACGCGTAAATATCTGCTAAGTGGTTCTGCGCCATTTCTTCTACCGTAAGCTGACGGTCGTAAACTCTTACAGCGTAAAGCGCTGTATTCGCGCCCCAGCCTATATTGAAGGGAGCGGTATAGCCACTAATGTTCGCATCGTATTTAACCAGCTCTGCTCCGTTAAAGTACGCGGCAAATTTAATTCTCGAAGTTCCGTCTTCTCTCGGAGTGCAATCGTTATCAAAGGTAAAGGTAGCATCGTAGGGCACCGTTTTTGAGGTTGCGAAATCAACCTCGGTAACCGCCGCCGGGAACCAACCTAAATTACCTGTACTTATGTATGCGAATTCGAGTTTTCCGCTTGTCGCATTCGAACGCGCCGTAAGATACGCCGTAGGCAGCATAAGCTGACCGAGGTCGGCAGCTACAACCGTAACGGAATAATTTTCAGCGGTTTCTTCGCTTATACCGCTAATAGTCATACGCGCGGATTTTCCTAACTGTACGTATCCGTCATGGAAGACGGTGCTTCCGAAATTCTGTGAGTAGTATCCGGCATTCATCTGAATAAATCCGGGGAAGCCGAGTGCCGCTTCGAAGTCGGACTCCTTTACGTGAATGTTTGCGTTGTACAGAGGAATCGTACAGTTACCGTCTTTTATCACATAGGTATAGGTCTCTTCTCCGCCGTCTGATGCGCCATTCGTATCGTAGGTAACAACTATAGCGGTGTCGCTATCCGAAACGTTGGTTATAATATCGCTGAATTCTTCTTTGAGCGCATTCATACCGTCAAGCACGTTGCTTGCTCCTATGGTCTGGGACTTCAAGGAGTAGGAAACCGTTTCGCTTCCGTTGTAGGTAACGGTTCCGCCATTTATTGAAATGGACTTCCCTGCCTTGATTGCTTCAAGAGTCAGGGTAAGCTCGGTTCTGAGGTCCTCTACCTTTTCATTACCGTTAGCCGCAAAGGTGCGATAAACGGTAGACGCCAACCATACGTCATCGGCTCCGGGGATAGCAAATCCACCCGATATAGCGTATGAGGATTGAGGTGCCTTATACTTTATAAACTTAGCGTAATCTGCCGCTTTACCCAAATACAGGGTTTCTGCAGCAACGGAGGTATTTGCCATAGGAACAGTCAGCTTATCCTCCGCGGTAGCGCCAAAGAAGTCGGCGCGGAATACGAGTCCGTCCTGAACGTAGAAGGATTCGTAAAAATCGTTCTGAAGGTTATCTTCGTATATAGCGAGATATGCCTTCCATGCCTCTTCTGCAGGATTTTCATAATCCTTATAATTTTCCCAAGTGATTTTCGCTATTTCCGCTTCAAAAATCGCGGTAATCTCATTGTCTAATCCCTTCGGAATGCTCAGGTCGAGCAATGCGAAATCAAGCTCCTTCTGAGTCATATCGGAATTATCCTTGTTTGCCAAGGCAATAGCCATTCTCTTTACTATAGGAGCTTTGAGGAATTCGGTAAGGTCGAGAGCATTTGCCATCGCTACGTCTATGAAGGCGTTATAATCCTCGTTATCACCCTTCAATGCATCGTATTCCATTAACCTAGTAGCGTCTTCGATTGCTGTCTCATAAACATCTTTAATTTCTGCTTCGTTATCACCAATATTGTAGTTCTTCAACGCCTCGTTTACAACATTCTTTCCAACACTTGTGAGCTCAGAATACTTAGTAATATCAAGCTCGAACTTGTTT
>JAZNBK010000004.1:0-14926 GCA_045587025.1 Eubacteriales bacterium | reverse complement strand
GATTCCTTACACGTTTTTGTGTTTGAATTTCTGTTGTTCAATTTTCAAAGACCGATGCGCACTCCCGGCTCTCGCCTGCATGCGACTTTCCCATTATACATCATATAATGTGGTTTGTCAAGAGATTTTTTAAACTTTTTTAAGTTTTTTTGGCTCTTTCCTTCCCTCTCTATACGCGCATATAAAAGCTCGTCTGCTTTTTGGGGTGCTTGATTAGTATATCATTTTGTTTTTCGTTTGTCAAGGGTTTTTTGAAACTTTTTGCTTGTTTTTAAAATATTTTCTGTCATTACGGAATAATAAAACCCGATTTTTTTAAAAATAACTAAAAATATTAAGCAAGGGAAGGCGTTATAAAGATTTGATTACTATTTTCATAAGAACTCTTATTATTTATATAATTATCACCATCACGCTTCGTATAATGGGAAAAAGACAGGTAGGGGAATTAGAAGCGTCAGAGCTGGTATCTACGCTTATTCTTTCCGAAATTGCTTCCCTTCCGATATCAGAGCCGAACGTGCCGCTTCTCTTTGCGCTTATTCCCGTTCTTTTAATCGTATCTCTTGAGGTTATCGTAACCTATTCGAAAAACAAGGTGAACTTTTTAAAGAAGATGTTCGAGGGAAAACCATCCTTTATTATATATAAAGGAGAATTAAATCAAAAAGAGCTCGAAAAGATGCGAATTTCTCTGCAAGAATTTATAAGCGAGCTTCGTCTGCAAGGGATTATGGATATTTCACAGGTATATTATGCAATTTTAGAAGAAAAGGGAAAGCTTTCAACGGTCCTGAAATCAGAGTATCAGCCAATTACTGCCGACAATATGAAAATAAAGGTAACGGAGAGCGGAATGGCTCACTCCCTGATTATCGATGGAAAATATAACGAGGAAAGCATAAAACGGCTGTCGATGTCGAAAACAGACGTTAATGAGCTTTGCGCAAACCACAAATGCGCCCCAAAAGACGTTTTCCTTTTAACCTTGGATGACGAGGGAAAAACTCATATTATTATGAAGGAGAAAGAAGAAAATTGAAAACTTTCATAGGCGCTTTAATAATCCTCGCAGTAATAACGTCTATTACTTTCGGAATTTCATTATACACGTCAAAAAAGACAGATTACTTTATCGCCCGCATAGAAGAAATCAATACGACCGACGCAGAAAATAATCTGTCTCATCAAAAAAAGGAATATGAAACTTTATTAGAAAAATGGGAACAAGCTTCATTTGCTTTTAATATTTCGAATACCAGAAACGATATTCTTAAAATATCAGAGGGCTTTGCCTCGGTTATAGGTAGCTGCAATGCAAACGACCAAGACAACTATATAATAGAGGTCAAAAAGCTCTCCAATTTGTTCAAGGATTTAAAAAGAAATTCAGAATTCAACCCCGATAATATTTTTTAATTATTACCTTCTATCAATTCAAGCACTTCTTCCGGAGTTTCTGCAAAAACAGTAGCTCCACATTCCTGCAAAAACTCTCTTGTTCTAAATCCCCAAAGCACAGAGATGCAGTCAAGCTCCGAGTTCTGCGCAGTTTTAAAGTCGACGTCAGAATCACCTACAAATACCGACCTCTCCTTACTGCTACCCAGCTCCTTAAGCGCCAACAGCGCTGTATCGGGTGCCGGTTTTTTCTTTATACCGGCGCTCTCATTCTCTCCTATTGCAACGTCGATAGTATCCTCAAAGTATAGCTTTGCCAATTCTTTTACGGCAGAATCAAATTTATTTGAAACAATTGCCAATTTATACCCTCTGTTTTTCAGTTCACGAAGAAGGTCAATAACTCCATCGTAGGGAGCCGTTTTATCGTTCGAATGCTTCGAATAGTAATCGCAAAAGCATTCGTAAATTTCATCAAATTTCGGATTATCTATTCCCATCGGGACTGCCCTCTCGATCAAAAGCTTCACTCCGTTTCCCACATAACTGCATATTTGTTCAAGTGCCTTTTGAGGGCAGGAATACTTTTCAAGAGCATAATTAACAGCGTCGGTTAAATCCTGCAAGGTATCAAGTAGGGTTCCGTCAAGGTCAAAAACTACAGTATCATATTTTTTCATAAAAACCTCATGAGAATATTTTTTTGTTTTCGTCATAAACACATTTGCGTGTAATTGAATAACGGTTTTTGAGCAAATCCGCGCCTAAAATTCCCGCTTCTTTTTTTAACGCCGTAATAAAGTATTCGGGGTTTAAAAAGCTTCCGTTATCCGAGGATATCATCAACTCTATATTCAAGTTCCCGTTCTCTGCTTCGCAAACGCTGACGTCGTATATAGAGGGACTTATATCCACGTCCTTTTCGCCGCTTTTGGTATATTTATTTACGATAAGCGGCTTTGATTTCAAAACGCTTTTGCACTTTTCAAAAACGGTATTTGATATATTTTCGCTTTCTATTTCTATCAAGTAGGAGGCGAATTTTATTTCTGTAAACTTTGTTTCGGGATAATAGACCTCACTTACGGAAAGCTCTTCTGTTGAGGTTAAATTCAAAGCTTCCTTTACGCTCTCAATATCCACGTCGTTAGTTATCTTTACGTCCAGAAATTCACACTCGCTCTGTAGCCCTATCGACATTGAAAAAGCAAAAACCATTTTGGGCTTTGGGTTAAAGCCCTCGGTATACCACAGGGGCATACCTACTCTTGTGAGCATTTTATTGAAGGTACGTACTAAATCGAGGTGGGATATATACTGGAGATTTCCCATTTTTTTGAATTTAATTCTCAGCGTCCTTGCTTGCGGCAGCGGTTCGCCCAAAATCTTCACCTGCACCATTTGTTCACACCTCCCAGTTTGTTCGCTCCGCAACCATTGCAATGCTCCGCGCAAGACGGTGTCGTTTTGTTCTGATACGCCTTTTCCCTCTCGTTTTTCAGATATTGCTTTGTCACTCCGCAGTCGATTATATCCCAAGGAAGAACCTCGTCCAAGCCGAATTTTCTGTTCGCAAAGAAATGGGGATCTATTTCCGCGCGCTTGAATACATCGAGCCATTTTTCATAGTCGAAGCACTCGTCCCACGCATCAAACTGTATTCCTTCCTCGCACGCTATTTCAAGCGCCTTGGAAAGCTTTCGGTTACCTCTTGCAAAAACGGCTTCAATGCGAGAAACGCAAGCGTCGTGGTAATTGTATCTTATCTTTTTGTCGGTGATACAGCTCTTTAAATGCTGTTGCTTCTTTTCGAGCTCCTCAATTGTATCCTGCGCTTCCCATTGGAACGGGGTGAAGGGTTTTGGAATAAAGCAAGAGACGCTTATTGTGACCGAAACGCCCTTTCCACGTTTTTCCTTCGGCGTTTCAAAATACGCGCGCACCACGCGCTGAGCCAGCTCGGCTATTCCTTCAACGTCTGAAAGCTCCTCTGTCGGAAGTCCTATCATAAAATACAGCTTAATTCCGCTCTTCCCTGCGCCAAAGGCAATTTTCACGGCGTTCATCAGATTTTCTTCCGTTACGTTTTTGTTTATTGCGTCCCTTAGCTTTTGAGTACCTGCCTCGGGCGCAAAGGTAATTCCTCCCATTCGTACGCTCGAGATTTTGTTCATAAGCTCTTCTGTAAAGCTATCTACTCTCAACGAGGGCAAGGAAAGATTTACATTCTTTTCATCCGTCCATTTCAAAAGCTCATCCGTCAGCTCCTCTATACGAGAATAATCGCTTATGCTTAACGAGCAGAGGGATATTTCGTCGTAGCCGGTATTCTCGCAAAGGCGTTTTGCCTGTTCGCAAAGCACCGCGGGAGATTTCTCGCGTATCGGGCGGTAGACCATTCCTGCCTGACAAAATCTGCATCCGCGTATACAGCCCCTGTAAACCTCTAAGACGACGCGGTCGTGCACAGTTTCTACGTACGGCATAACCAACTTTTCGGGATAAGGCGATTTATCCATATCCTCTACGATGCGCTTTTTTATCTTTTTTGGAATATCGTCATAGATAGGCGTATACGCCTCTATAGTTCCGTCCTCAAAATATGTAACGTTATATAGCGAAGGTACGTAAAAGCCGTCAATTTTTGCAAGCTCGTGTAGAAAAGCTTTTTTCGTATAGCTTCCGTCTTTTTTCATTTTGATGTAAAGACGACTCATTTCTATCAACGAATACTCTCCCTCTCCGATAGAGAAAACGTCGAAAAAGTCCGCTATCGGCTCCGCATTGTAAGCGCACGGACCGCCACCCAAAATAATGGGAAAATCGTCTCCTCTTTCAGATGAGCGAAGGGGTATTCCCGACATTTTCAGCATCTGCAACACTGTGGTATAGCATAGCTCGTATTGGAGCGTGAAGGCGACGATATCAAAATCCACAAGCGCATCTCCGCTTTCGTGCGCGGTGATAGGGAGATTATATTCACGCATTTTTTCACCCATATCAACCCAAGGCGCATAAACACGCTCGCACCATACGCCGCTTTCTCTATTCAAGGCGTCGTAAAGAATCCGCACGCCCAAATTCGACATACCTATATCGTATATATCGGGAAAGCAAAAGGCAAAACGAAGGCCCACCTTTTCCTTATCCTTAACAACCTGGTTGTATTCTCCACCAATATATCTTCCCGGCTTTGTAACCGACTTTAAAATTCCTGACAGCTTATTTTCCTTCATTCAAACAAAGGAGCTGTAATAACCTTATAGGAAAATTACAGCTCAACTTCCTTTCTGCTTTATAAAAGTGAATAATTTATTTTAACATTGTCTTTCCGAGTATAAGAGTAGCCATTATTGAAAGTGCCGACACGAGTGCCATAGTTACCGACGGCAGATTCGCCAAAATTCCAAAAATCGCGCACAAGAGAGAAATCAACATTCCAACTCCCGTAGTTGCGCTCTTTATTACCTTTCCTATCTCGATGGCTTTTCTCGCCTTTATGCACGAAAATACCATACGCACTATCTCTTTGGAAATAGAGCCGGTAACGAGTCCGCTGTTAACGCGGAGTTGGGCATAGTCATAGACCTGCGTTGCGTCCTTTTTAACGACAGAAACGAAGGAGGAATCGAGATTGGAAACCTTTTCAATCAGACGCTCGTCTATATTTGGGTCGTAGCTTCTTATAACAGATAAAATGTTGTTCTTATTAAGCTTCTCTGCGTTTGCCATAAATCTCGTGCTGATATTGTATTCAATATAAAACTTCGCCCGAAGCTCATTTCCCTCAGCGACGAACATTGCGCTCACGTTGCCTTTTTCGAGCTGTGTTTCATCGTCGGAGTCATAGAAAAGAGTTATATCGTTATTTTCCATATAACTGCCTTTTCCTATCTTAAATTCCCTGCCGTCAACCATTGCCGTAATACCGTTTTGCGTGGCGTCTGTTAACTTAACGTTATAAGACATACCAAGCTCGGCAAACGCTTCTCTGAATATGCCGCAAAGTGGGCCTCCGATCATAGCAAAAATGCTCGAAACGTAGAAGAATACTTCGTCAGGGCGGGCGTCGTTGAATATTTTTATTCCGTTAACTTTAGTTTTTGTAGTTGGGAACGCTTCAACGTCCTCGAAGGATATTACGGAAACATCTGAATACTGATTAATAGAGCTTTCGCCTATTATAGCGCATTCGGCGTCCACCGCCTTTTTTTCAAGCACGTATACAGGCCAGACGTGCGAAAAGAATGTTGCCGCGCTTACAGAAAACAGCAGAGAGGTCAGAAATGACGAATAAAAGCCAATCAACGATAATCTTCCCGAAGCAAGCTCAAAAACAACGGCAAGCACAAATGAAAAGATCACGCCGACAGTCAAAAGCATCGAATTAAGCTCGTAATCGTAGCATTTTTTCGACATTCTTTCGAAATATCCGTCAACGAAGCCGACCTTTTTGATCCTCATTACGTCGAGCTTTTTGTTGCTTACTGCAAACGAATTTCTGATAGAGCTTGAAACATTTTCGGCAGGTATGATGTCTGCCACGAGCTTGTCTCCCTGTGACGAAAAGCAGCGAAACGTTGCAAATTCGCCCGACAGCTCAATATGCTTAGCTATAAGGCAGGTCAAAATCATAGCCGACGATGCGAAGCTATACATAAACGGATAGCTTTCTCCTGCCAAGCAAAGTATCACGTTATAAATTATCGTTGCAATCGAAACGCACGCGATAAAGCTCTCGGGAATTACCTTCTTCTCGAAAATTCCTTTTATACCGTGGAAAAATTCAACGTACGCCATAGCGCATATGATTACAAACATTTGCAAATCAAGCAACGCATAGGTAGAGGCGCCTGAAATATGCAATAGCTTCGGAATATTAATTCCAAAGCAAAAAGCATTTTCAAGAACGAGGAGAACGAAAGCAAACACAGCGGTTGCAATAATCTTTATTTTAGATTTTAAAATGCTGTTTGAATATTCCGAGATTATTTTATCCACTTGATTTCGGGATACGTATTCATCCTTTTTCGAGCCATGGGTATCTGATTTTTTCTCGAAGTCCTCGTTATCCTTTATTTGAAAATCGGAAAAATCAAAATCTTCTTCGTTTGCCGTCTGCGCAGAGATGTTTTTTGCCTCGTTATCTATCGCCCTGCCTTCAGCTTTATCCGAGTGATAAAAAAGCGGATTGTCTCCTTCTCTTTCTTCTGTCTTTTCGTCTGTCGCAAAAACTGCCGTAGGCGGTTCAGACGCTTCAAACTTCTCGGAATAAGGTTGTTTTTTCTCGAGTTCAATTCTTATATTTTCTTTTCTTTTTGCTTCAAAGAAATCCTCTAAAAAGCTATACTCATTTTCGGCGATATCGTCTTTTTTAAAAGAGTTATCTTTTGAGCTTTCTCTGAGCTTCATACGGAACGTGCGGCGCTTATACTCAGAACGCTCGTCCTTTACGTTATCTTTGTAAATACTATTTGAATCCAAGTTGCTTATATCAACCGTGTTATCTATAATCGGTTTTATATCAACGATACCAAAGCTTCTTGTCACATCCTCGTCTTCCGGTTCCTCGACTTCTTCCGGTCCTTCGACTTTTTCGGGTTCTTCGATTTCTTCGAGCTCTTCGATTTCTTCGGGTTCTTCGATTTCTTCGGGTTCTTCGATTTCTTCGAGCTCTTCGACTTCTTCCGGCTTTTCGATTTCTTCGAGCTCCTCGATTTCTTCGGGCTCTTCGATTTCTTCGGGTTCTTCGATTTCTTCCGGCTCTTCGACGCTCTGGTTATTGTTTTGATTTTCTTTTTCTATTTCTTTAACCTCGGATAAAAAAGCGTTTACATCAAACTTTTCATCCGAATTGTCTTCTTTTTTCGTCTGTTCAGGAGTGGCCGTGCTTTTTTCGTCGTATTTATCAATGCTTGCTTTAAGCTTATCTAAAATTTCCTGAATTTTTTGAGTGTCATTTTCAAAAGATTTATTGTTACCTGACACGATACTCACTCCCTTCGTTCGTTTTTAAAGATTTCTTTGCTTTGCTACCTCAAAAAATATGACTGCTGAAGCGTTTGAAACGTTCAGTGAATTCACCTTTCCGTACATTGGAATAGAAGCAACGAAATCGCATTTTTCCTTTACTAATCGAGAAATTCCGTTCCCTTCGCTTCCTAAAACTATTGCGATAGGCGATTTGTAATCGTGCTCGTAATAGCTCGCGCCGTCCATATCGGCGGCATAAACCCATACGCCTTTTTTCTTTATATCGTCAATAGTTGAAGCAAGGTTTGTCACCTTGGCAATTCTCAGATGCTCAATTGCGCCTGCCGATGATTTCGCAACCACCGAAGTAAGCCCAACAGCGCGACGCTTCGGTATTATAAGTCCGTGAGCGCCTGCACATTCGGCAGAACGAATTATCGCTCCGAGATTATGCGGATCCTCAATGCCGTCTGCAATAACGAGAAAAGGTTTTTCTCCTTTACTTTCGGCATATTCGATTATATCGTCTACAGAATAATAATTCCTCTCAGCCGCCATAGCCAAAATCCCTTGATGATGCGCGCTGCCGAAAATAGAGTCCATTTTTTTCCTATCGGTCTCTATTACGGGAATCTTTCGGGCGATCGCCTCGCTTACAAGCACGACGATAGAGCCGTCTCTGTCGCCTTTCGCCACTAAGATTTTATCAATATCTCTATCCGAAGCCAAAAGCTCTCTGACGGCGTTTCTACCACCGATAAGAGATTCATTTTGTTCGTTTGGAATACTTTTAACTATTTTCCCTTTTTGGCTCTTGTCATATTGCTTCATGTTTTTATGAATCCATTCTGCTTATTTAATTACAATTAATTATAGTATAGCACATTTTTTTTAATTTGTATAGCCCCTATTTGTATTTTATTGCAAAGATTTACGTGATTTTTTCAAGGCGCCGAGGTGAAAACAAAAAAAGAAGTCGCAAAACGACTTCTTTTTTTGAAGAACAACATTAGTTTGCTTTCTTTGCTGCGTAGCACTCGCTGCAATATACTGCTTTGCCTTCGGTCGGATTAAAGGGTACTTTCGCTTCCTTACCACACTCAGCGCATGTTGTAGTGAACATTTCTCTTGCACCTTTGGCACTGTTCTTCTTTGCATCACGGCAGGGTTTGCATCTCTGGGGTTCGTTCTGAAAGCCCTTCTCTGCATAGAACTCCTGTTCGCCTGCGGTAAAGATGAATTCATTGCCGCAATCTTTGCACGTTAATGTTTTGTCCTCGTACATTGTGTTTACCTCACTTAAAAATGGTTATAATTTTTGCCCTTAGACGGATTCCAACCGACGCCTTTGAAAACAACGCTCTCCCTTAAGCTACTGGGGCATATAAACTATTTCAATAAAATGCGGAGCTTCGTTGTCATACGACAAAGCGCATTACTGATCGACTTCTCGGTTTTTCCCAGCTCGGTCGCAATCTGCGACGTGGTATATCCCTTCACGTATAAGTCGAAAACCCTGCATTCGTACTTTGACAATACGGAGATCGCTTTATTATAAAGAAATTCCGCATCTTCATTATCTATCAAGCGCTTAGACAAATCGTAGCTTTCCTCGGGAAAATATGTACTGTACGTCCCGAACTCTTCGATTTCATCAAGTGAAAAAATCGGCTGCCGTTTGTTCTTTCGCTTTCTTGCATCCGAAACCAAGGCGTTACTGATACAAATTTTTGCATACAAGCCAAAGCTGACGTCCTTTTGAGTAGCGTCATAGGAGAGCGCCGAATTATAAAGCGCTAATCTCGCTTCCTGTATCGATTCCTGCTCGTATGCACCCTGCGAATACTTCATAACCAATGAATGAATCAGAGGAAAAAACATTTCCTCTATTTCACAAAAGACGCTTTTCTCGCCCTTTTGTAATTTTTCAAGCATTAAAATAAGTTTTTTATCATCTGTATTCATATCAAATAACCCACGGATACATATAATTTATGATACAACAACATTTAAATTTTGTCAATAGTTTTGTTAATTTTTTTGTCATGTTTCACTATTTTTTTGCTGTATTTTCCGCTTTAATAGTAATTTATTACCGTTAACCCAATAAATAGTCGATTTCACCCGTAAGAGACGACATAATAGAACGATACATTTTTTCAGGAGCTTCTTCAAAGCGCTTTTTTATCTGCCTGACCTGACTGATAGACGCCAAGCGAAGCTTCAAGACGAACAATTCGCCGTTTGTATCTGTAATGCTGCAGGTCAATATATATTTCTTATCCTCGCGCTCGTCACACTCAACTGAAATTTTAGCGCCGCTCTTTTGTAACGAAAGAAGCTTTGTCGCGCTCTTAATTCCCGCATTTTTAGCAGACTCCACTATCGTGCTCTGTAGCTCACGCGCGAGCTGTCTGCCGCTGTCTGATATCATATAATAATGCTCGCCGTCCTCGATTTCATCAAGGATATGTCCCTGCTCGGCAAGCTCGGAAAAACATTCGGCAAAATCGAAAGGACCTATATATCCGTTTTCTATTATAAGATTATTTATCGTCGTATAGTCGAGTGGATAATTGATGTTATCCAACAAAAACAGCACGAAAATTTTTATATCTACTTTATCGCGCATAATAAAATTGCTTTCCATGCTAATTTTCCCCCAAATACATATAGTTTCAAATAGTGAAACCGAACTTTTTAGGTTCGGTTTCACTTAAAGCTTTTACTAAAGAGTATATTATTCCTCAACTGTGAGATATTGCTTATAGTTTTTCATTTTCATCTTTGTCATATTAACAACGCCTTGATAGTTTGTCGAAATCTTGCTGAGCGATTTGCTCTTAAGATAGAACGACTGGTTGAACAACAAAGGAATAACTGCCATATCCTCTACGAGCAATTCTTCTGCATCGTGCAAAATCTCTGCTCTCTTATCCAAATCCTTCTCTGCATACGCCTTTTCTATCAAAGCGTCATACGCCTCGCTCGTATATCCGCAAACGTGGGGAAGGAATTCGTAGCTTCTGTATCCGTCACTGTTAGTGGACATATCAATACCGTTGCCGTTAATGCTTGAGGAGAAACCGCAAAGAGCAGTA
The DNA here is from genome assembly GCA_045587025.1 of Eubacteriales bacterium. GTDB lineage: Bacteria > Bacillota > Clostridia > Oscillospirales > CAG-272 > UBA1740. The sequence continues at coordinate 4,451 of JAZNBK010000004.1, read as the reverse complement.
AAGGCATCTACTGAAAACATCTGATAGTCAACCAAAATTGCGTCGCACTTCGTGTCGGGGCTAGACAATCCCTCGTATGATTCCTGATAAAGATTGCCTTTAACAACTATCTTTGTCGAATCGTCGTTAGGATCTGTCAAAAGCGAGCGATCCTCTGTGTTAAGCGGTCTTAATGTAACTCTGAATCCGAGCTCGCCCCAAACCTCTGCGATATAGAACGCAATTTCCTCATCAGCTTGGCAGTCCTTATATCCGAGTGTGATTTTTCTCGTATTGGTATCAAGGGTAACGCCGGAATTGTCAAGTATTTCTATCGCCTTATTGATATCTCCTTTAACATCGATCAAATCTCCGCCTGCTTCACGGAAGCTGGTCTTGGAGGATTTTCCGTCATATACGCCATGAGAAATAAAGCCGGTAGCGGGCTTCGCAAAAGTAACTATCTCTGCTATACGCTCTCTGTCAAGAGCAACGGAAAGCGCCTTTCTAACCTCAGGATTTGAAAGCGCGGGGTTTCTGTTTCCAAACACGCAGGTGTAGGTAGACATCAAGTCGGAAACGGTCGCAATATCCTTGCACTCTGCTCTTTTTGCGAGAGAGAGGTCTCCGATATAGAAGACAGAACCGCTTGCGAACTTATCGTACATAATATCCAGATACTGCTGATTTGTATACCAAACGTCCGCAGTCTCTACGTTCCACTGCGTTTTAAGAAGATTAGGTGTTACCTTATCGGTTATATTATCGGTTTCCTCAGGGTTGCGACGGTAGTAAACGTTGCGCTGAAGAGTTAATTCACCCATATTGTAGTCAAGAGTGTCTATGCAGAACGGACCGTTCGTTACGATGGTTGCCTTTCTCTTGCCCCAATAATCGCTTGCTTTATCAACGTTGGAGGACTTATTGTAAAGAGGAACCAAGGCAATTGAGGTAAGATTACGAAGGAATGAATCGTAATTAATCTTGCCCTCGAAGGTTACCGTCAAAATGTTCTTGTCTGCAGAAATTCCAAGGTCGGAAATAGTCATATCTCCCTTTTTAACGGCTACGGCATTCTTTATATCGTAAAGCATTGCGCTCGCCTGACTCTTGAAGGAACAGTCAAGTATTCTCTCCCATGCAAAAAGCACGTCCTCCGCAGTAACGAGATCTCCCGTGCTCCAATATGTTTCACGAAGGGTAATCTCCATCTGGTAGAGGCCCTTTTCTTCGTCCTCTATAATTTTATAGCTTTTTGCCAAAGCGCCCTTTACTTCGCCCTTAGCGTCCATAGTAAACAACGGCTCGTAAATCAAATTGAAGAGCTTTACCGCATCGTCGTCAACGTACGCGCGAGTCGGGTCAAAGTCATAGATCTCTCCGACAAAGTACATATTAACCTCTGCGCCCAAATCAGAATCGTCGTTGCAGGAAGTCATAGCAACGGGAATCGAAAGAAGCATAGCAAGAGATAAAATTAAAGCTAAAATTTTCTTCATTTAAAAATCCTCCTATACAATTGCTAATAATCGTACAAATTATTATACCACTAAAAATTTATAATTTCAATGAAAATTTTCATTTATCACGCAACATTGTATAATTGCACAAATTAGAACAAAATAAATTGTTGTTTTTAACCAATAAAGCAAGCCCTTATAGGGATTTTTTTCCGCTAAGAGCGGCTTTTGAATATATTCGCCCCCTTTTGTCAAAACTTTTATACAAAACAAAAGGAGACAATTATGGAAAGTAAAGATTATGAAATCCATACCGACCTTGCTTGCGAACGCTATCGCGCAGATACAAAAGCCAAGGACGTAGGTTATAAACAGACGAAGATAGGAAATATAACCGTAGGAGAGCTGAATATCGACAGCGAAAAGGAAGCGAAAAAGCAGGGTATTTCTCTCGGTCACTACACGACTCTGTTTTTCGAGCCACTTAGCGATATGCAGGAAAACGAGCAGGAAGAGGTTTCTGCCGTTCTCGCGAAAAAGCTAAAGGAGTATGCCCTCAAAACAACGGAAAAGAGTTCACTAAGGGATATTTCGGTGCTAATAGTGGGGCTCGGGAACAGATATATAACCGCAGATGCGGTGGGACCGCTCACGGTGAAATACGTTACGGCGACACGGCATATTGCAACCGAGGCGCCCGAGTTGTTCAATTGCTACTTCGGAAGTAAAATTTCGGTAATTGCGCCAGGCGTGATGTCTCAGACGGGGATAGAATCCTCGGAAATTGTAGAGAGCGTGTGCAAAAAGCTCTCCCCCGACCTCGTCGTCGCAATAGATTCGCTTGCGTCCCGCTCCTGCGACCGTCTCGCTACGACTATTCAGCTGTGCAACACCGGAATAACGCCCGGCTCGGGCATCGGGAACTCGAGGGAAACGCTTAATCTGAAACGTCTGGGAGTTCCCGTGATCGCTATCGGAGTGCCTACCGTGGTCGAATCCTCAACCTTGGTATACGACGCCATAAGCAAGGCGGAGCTGCCGAGCTTTTCAGCGGAGCTGGAGAAAATTTTAAAAAGCGGAAAGAGCTTTTTCGTTTCTCCAAAGGATAGCGATATTGTGACTGAAAATTCTGCGCGTGTTATTTCCTCGTCGATAAATTCGGTATTCAACGAGGGGCTTTATATGTAAAGAATTATTTACTGTTCTGCGTCGGTTTCTCGTAAATTATTATTGACCAAATTGCGCAGCGCGTCGGAAAACGGTTTTTCGGTCTGCAAAAGAACTTTATATATCAAATAATCGTTTCGCACCGTCAAAAGAGTCAGCTCCTTGGGTGCAAAAGAAGGCACGTAGCTATACCTGATACCCTGAGAGGCGAACTTCTTTTTTATGGCGTTCATTTCTTCTCTCGTTTCTGCCGTTTCTATCTTTTTAATATGCTCGACCTTAAAATCGGCGAGGGTGGAAATTCTCTTCCCTTGCGTTTGCGTGACTATGAAAAACAATTCTCCGTTTTCCTCGGTGACGCTATATCGGTAATAGGAAAGAAAGTATCTGATACAAAGAAAAATACAGACGACAGCTAAAAGCAAAAAGAGCAGCTGTAATATCGAACGGCTGAAAATGTCTGTTAAGCTTATAGCATAGACGGTAGTGGCAAGAATGGCGAGAAAAACCACCAGAGTTATTTCGCTCTTCCCTTTTGCGCTCGGCGTAAAATAAAAGTCATTCATTTTGGGAGCTCCGATTTGGAAAATTTCATTTTTTTGAATTTGTTATATCCTTCATTTTTCTCATATATGACAATGCTACCGAGCTTGGTTTTCTCCTCGTTGTTGAGCATTATATCCAACCTGATCCAATAAACGCCCTCGAGATCAACGTCATCAAAGCAAAGCTTGGAATAGGTATACATCCAGAATTCATCAAAAACTATCTCTGTGGGGACGTATTCTCTGCCTGCGTACTCGCCGTCCTCGCCGTTTCCTGTACACGCGAAAGCAGAATAGGTAAACGCTTCTTTTTTGTTGTCTGGTAGATTTTCTATAGAATATTCATCCGCAAATTTTTCGAAAGTAGAGTCGTTTGCACGCAGGGCAATCTGCAGAGCGTTTGCGTCGGGCACCACAATGGCGTTAGAAGCAAAAAAATTGCCCTCCTCCTTGCTATCATACTTAATTCTTACGTCCTGCTTATACGCAACGAAGTCCTCTTTATTTTCCTCATAATATTCTATAAGGGACTCGGTAAAGTAGAGCTTTTTCATGGATTTCGGATAATAATCGTTCGCCCAGATTCTGAAAAACAAAGCGCCGATAAAAGCAAAAACCAACGTGTAAATCAAAGCTTTTATCGTTATTTTTATTATTCTTAAAATTTTATCGGTTCTTTCTAATCTATCCATAAAATTTCTCCTAAATTTTACTCTAATGAAAACAAAAAATCGTTATCAGATACGCTAATATGTTACCATAACAAAGAAAAAAAGTCAATCGGAATATGTGTATTAACTGTGAACTATTTAAATTTTTCACCTAAAAAAGCTCCCGCTTTTCCCTTCCCTTTTTTCGACGAAATTTTTATTTTATAATTTTTTAAAAAACTATTGCATTTTTGAAAGTTATATGATATAATAGCAACGTTCCGTAAAAACGGCCCGTTGGTCAAGCGGTTAAGACATCGCCCTCTCACGGCGAAAACATGGGTTCGATTCCCGTACGGGTCACCAAAAAAAGATAGGCGCTCCTTGCGAGTGCCTATCTTTTTTTTGCTGACGCGCTCCGCGCGAGAACCCACTCTGCGAGCCGTGGGCGAAGCAGAATATGGGTTCGCATTCGCCACTCGGAGTTCTGAAAGCTCGCTTTCAAGGCGTAGAGTGTGCGAATTCTCGGCTTTGCCGAGATACCCGTACGGGAATGGTGGCGTTGTCAAGTTTATTTCCGTTTGTAGAAATAGCGAAGCGACGCCGACTTGTATCAAGACAAGCACACGCCACGGCGCCAAAAGGATAAT
>JAZNBK010000003.1:0-5921 GCA_045587025.1 Eubacteriales bacterium | reverse complement strand
ATTAATTTAATATTTTCTTCAACATCTTTTTCGGTTTTTAAAAATAAAAATCAAATTTAATTCAATTTTTAATAAAAAACCTTTTAATTTTCCTTTAGCCACTTTTTTCGTATAAATTTTTTCGACATATAAACTCTTTTTTTGGCAAGAAGTTATTTTATCTCAAATGTTTTTGGTTATTTTTACCAACTTTTTATGGGAATTTTTGTTATTTTTTTTGCTGTTTTTCTCTTGTATTTTTTGGCATTATATGGTAAAATTTGTATATCCAATATTTAACAGGAGATAAAGAAAATGGAAGAAAGAATGATACTAATTGCAAACGAAAATGCAAGTGAAAGAAGTGCCCTGCGAGTTCATTTGGAAAAATCCGGCTTCAAAAATATAGATGAAGCTTCGAACGGCGAGGACGCTTTGCTCAAAATAAGCAGAAACCACCCTGCCCTTGTGATAATCGACCTTTGGCTATCTAAAATCGACGGTATCGGCGTCATAAAAAGCGCAAAAAATTTAAATTTCGGAAAAGACCGCATACCTGCTTTTATTCTCGTATCAATGGTAACAAATCAAAACGTTTTTATTGAGGCAAACAATGCAGGCGCAGAGCTTTGTCTTTTAAAGCCGTATGACTTAAAAAGCATTACAGATCACATAAAGTCGATTTTAATGAGAAGAAATATGAGAGAGGGCTCTCAGGCAAATTCATATCCCGATATAGAAACACAGGTAACTCAAATAATCCACCAAATCGGAATCCCCGCGCACATTAAAGGATATCAATATCTGAGAAGCGCAATTATAATGACTATAAACGACAATGAAATTATAAATTCTGTAACGAAGGTATTATACCCTACCGTTGCTAAAAAATATGCAACGACGACTTCTCGTGTAGAAAGAGCCATACGTCACGCAATTGAGGTAGCGTGGGACAGAGGCGACGTCGACACCTTAAACTCTTTCTTCGGTTACACGATACAAAACAACAGAGGGAAACCGACGAACAGCGAGTTTATCGCTATGATTGCAGATAATCTGAGATTAAAATATAAATTGTATTAAAAAAATTGGCTTGCTTCACTACATACGTAGCGGGGCAAGCCAATTTTTATTTCTGTGTAAATACGTTTCCGTCACTATAGAAAACTATCGTTCCGTCGATATCAGTCCTGTAATAAGGTATATCGAGACCGTCGAGCGCTTCTAACGTCACATCGTGGGGGTGTTCATAGGAATTGCCCTCACCCACGCTGATAATAGCAACCGATGGCGAAACCGCTCTCAAAAACTCAAGAGAAGATGAAGTATACGAGCCGTGATGTCCTACCTTCAATATATCCGATTTCAGTTGCGAAGAAGAATAAAGAGACAAAATTTCGCTCTCGGAAAGCTTTTCAGCATCGCCTGTAAACATTACAGACGTGTTTCCGTAAACGAGACGCATCACTATACTGTAATCGTTCAAATTATCGTACGATACAGTATAATTGGGCGCGAGAATTTTAAACTTAACTTCGCCCAAGCTATGCTCCTCGCCCGAGGTCGCCTCGATTAAATCGACGCCGTTATTCTCTATTGCATCTAAGGTATCCTCAAAAATCTTCGTATCGGTAACGCAGTTCGGCATAAAAATCTTTTCAATGTCAAACTCGTTTATGATAGACGGCGCTCCGCCTATATGGTCAGCGTGAGGATGAGATAAAACAAAATAGTCGATTTTAGAAATACCCAAATTTTTTATGTAATCGATAATGCTCTTTGTTACGTCTGAGTTTTTATAACTGGAATCAATTAAAATTACGCCGTCCGCAGAAACAACCAAGGCGCAATCCCCCTGCCCGACATCGAGAAAATGAACCTGAATACTACCGCTAACCTTATTGTCGATAGGCGCGGTATCATCTTCCTGTTGTTCAAAATATTCTCCCGAAATCATACTGTCGATAAGTACTATAAAATCGTCTACCGTTTTATCCACAAAATCTACGATATTGCAAGACGACAGCATTGTGCTGACCGAGATAAGCAGCAGTATCAAAAGAACTGAAGTAAGCTTTTTAAAAATGTTTTTCGTCCTTTTCATTATTTAATACTTCTCCTTCCTTCCAATGCCCTGTTCAGAGTAACCTCGTCCGCATACTCCAAATCTGCGCCGACGGGAACACCGTACGCAAGACGGCTTATAGTTATATCGGTATTAGACAAAATTTTGGCGAGATACATAGCGGTAGCTTCGCCCTCAACGGTAGGATTAGTCGCGATAATAATTTCTTTTATATCCTCGTTTTCCAATCTTTTCAAAAGCTCTTTAACTCTGATTTCGTCAGGACCTATTCCGTTGATTGGAGAAAGAACCCCGCCGAGAACGTGATATCTTCCGCGAAAATCTCTGATCCTCTCAAAGGACATTACATCCTTTGCGTGCTCTACGACGCATATTATACTATCGTCTCTATCGCCGTTTTTGCAAATTGGGCAAAGGTTATCGAGAGAGATGTTTCCGCATATCTCGCACGAATGTATATCGCTCTTCGCTCCGATAATTGCGTCGGAAAATTCTTTTGCGTTTTCTTCACTCATATTGAGCACGGAAAAAGCGAGGCGTACTGCCGTTTTTCCTCCAATGCCCGGGAGCTTTTTAAACTGATTTATCAACCTTTGAAGCGGTTCAATATAATCTATCATATATCTCAAAACAGATTAGGCATACCCGGTATTCCGCCGAGCTGACCCGTAATCTTTCCCATTTCTTCGTTTGTAGTATCATCAACCAACTTTATCGCCTGATTTACGCCTGCTAAAATAATATCGGAAAGAGTTTCAATATCGTCGGGATCTACGATTTCCGGCTTAATATCAATCGCTAAAACTTCTCTTTTTCCGTTTATTTTTATGTTGACGACTCCGCCTCCCGCAGAAACATCGTACACTCTCTCCTCTAATTCCTGCTGGAGAGTCGCCATATCATCCTGCATCTTCTTAATCATATTCGCCATATTGGCGCTGCTATTCGGAACTCTTACCTTCATAATTGCCTCCAGATTATATTTAAATGTTTTTTTCTAATTCTTCAATTAAAGGAAACCCTGTGTTTGCGCTCTCCTCTTCTACGATAACGTTGCAATTATCTATATTTTCGATAGAAACGATAGCGCACTTTATTGCTCTTATGACGTCGTCTCTTGAAATCATTTCTGCAATAAATTTGTTATTGACCTTGATAATATAATCAGCGCCTTGTACGAAACATTTAGTACCACCAAGCGAGCCGGCTACGTTTTTCTTGGTTTTTGAAATTTCTTCTATAATCTCGCTCCAAGCAGCGCAAGCTCTCAATTCGCCGCCCTGCTTTTTTTGAGACGCCGTCAAATTATTTTTTTCTTCTTTTACGGGCTTTTCCTCTTTTTTTACGGGAGCCGCTTCGACGCTTGTTTTGCGGGGCTCTCCGCTTATTTTAACCATAGATTGCGCTTTCTCCAATTCTGAAATTCGAAGCAGCATACTTTCCATAGATGAAGAAAGCTTCGGCTCGCACATACGGGTCAACGCAAGCTCTGCTATGCTCTGCCTCGACTGACCTAATCTCTGCATGTTGGAAAACGCCTCTTCGAGCAGCTTGCTATGATAAAGCAATTGCTCTGTTGAAAAAGCTTTTGAAATATCAATCAAAGCTTCTACTTCGCTATCCGTTAAATCGAGATACTCACGCGCGTCCTCGGGAGCCATTAGCTTAAGGACGATAAGGTCACGGTAGTAGTCAATAAGCTCTTTCCAAAAAACAGACAAATCCTTAGACGAAAGAACGACGTCAGAAATAATAGAATATATCGTGGAATAATCTTTGGCAGAAATAGCATTTACAAGATTTCCAACGCTCTCTCTGTTTCCTACTCCCAAAATGCGAATTACAAGCTCTTCGTCAATATCCTCCTTCATTCCGCCGCAAAGCTCAAGCAAGCTGAGCGCATCGCGCATACCGCCCTGCGCCGTTTTTGCTATAAGACGCGCGCCGCTCTCCAGGAGAGAAATTCCCTCTTCTCCCGCAACGTACATAAGGCGTTTCACAATAACGTCGGTCATCAAGCGTCTGAAATCAAAATGCTGACATCTTGATACTATCGTGCTTGGTAATTTATGAAGCTCGGTCGTGGCAAGAATAAAAACTGCGTGAGCGGGCGGTTCTTCGAGAGTTTTCAGTAACGCGTTAAACGCGCCACCAGACATCATATGAACCTCGTCGATAATATAAACCCGGTATTTTAACAATGCGGGAGTAAAAACTATCTCCTCTTTTATGTCTCTGACGTTATCTACGCCGGTATTGCTCGCCGCATCCATTTCGATAACGTCGGTAGCTATTCCCGCTTCAATAGACATGCACGCCTCGCATTTATTACATGGGTTTCCGTCCTTTGAATTCTCACAGTTTATCGCCTTCGCTAAAATCTTCGCGCAGCTCGTCTTACCCGTTCCTCTTGAACCGCAAAAAAGATAAGCGTGTGAAATTTTATTGTTGGCAACCTCATATTTAAGAATATCGGTTATACCATCCTGACCGCAAACGTCATCAAAGTTTTTCGGCCTCCATTTTCGGTAAAGCGCTTTATACATTTTTTGCACCTCCAAAAGAAAAACGACTAATACTTATACTATCTCGTGGCTATAAAAAACAAAACCTCCGAAGGTCTGAGTGAGACCATACATCGCAAGATCGAGAATGTTCTTACATACGTTAACAACAGCCATCGCTCCAAACAGGCAACCCTGCGGCACATCGAATAAACCGTTTAATGCTGCTTGGTTCCCCACCTGACATGGTTCACGGCGTTCGATTGCGCAAGACCCATTCTTCAACACGAATGTCTGAAGCGCAGACTACACAAAAACATCCCTCAAAAGCGAAAACCACCCCTGCTATAGCGGATTTCAGGTACAAGGCACCGCTACCTCCCCGGCTGGTATGGTCCACTCAGACATCCGGAAGTTTCACACATAATATTATAACAAATTTTTATGTTTTTTGCAATAGCATTTTTTGTTTTTCTGAACTTTTTGAGAATTAAATTATAAATCCACCGTCAACAGAAATTACCTGCCCCGTTATAAAATCAGCGCTCTCCTGCGAGAGAAAATAAGCGACATTCGAAACGTCTCTCGGAGCGCCTAATCTTGACAGCGGAGTATTATCCACAATTTCAGAAATCGCTTCTTCTGTAAGAGAGCTGTTCATATCGGTAGAAATAACTCCCGGAGCAATACAGTTTACAGTAATTCCCGATGGCCCTACCTCCTTTGCCAACGCCTTAGTCATGCCTATAAGCGCCGCTTTCGTAGCAGAATAATGCACCTCACAGGAAGAGCCGGAAATTCCCCACATTGAAGAAACGTTTATTATTCTGCCGCGTTTTTTGTTTATCATTTGGGGCAAAACGGCTTTTGTAAAATAAAACGCTCCGTTTACGTTTACAGAAAAAATGTTGTTCCATTCACGAGAAGTGATATCTGTAAATAGAGAAAAAGAGCTTATAGCAGCATTGTTAATCAGAACGTCTATATCACCGTAAAATTCTCTCGCCTGATTTACAGCAGAAATTACTTCCTCCTCTATGGCAGAATCCGCTCTTATCGCAAGAGAGCCCGTTTCCTCCGCCAAGGCGAGCGCTTTTTCAACTGAATTTTTATAGGTAAACGCCACCTTGCAACCCTTCTCCGAAAAAAAGCGCACCATATCTGCGCCTATTCCCCGAGAGCCGCCCGTAATCAAAATTTTATTCATATTACATCTCTTTTTCTATTTTATCATAATTTTCGTGGTTTTATAACCTTATAAAATCAACGATTAAATTATATCATATCTGCGAGATTATTTCAATATTTTGCCAAAAATATTAATTATTATTGCAATTGATTTTAAATTATGG
>JAZNBK010000002.1:0-36893 GCA_045587025.1 Eubacteriales bacterium | reverse complement strand
GATTTTGCCGATCCTCTTTTCGTCATACTCATTTTAGCCTCAAAACGAGGTTTTTTCTATTTTGCAAGCCTTTTTTCTTGAAGGCACAGAAAAAGAGCTGCCTCAAACACTCTTAAACTCGCATTTGAGACAGCCCCTTTTGTATATAAAAGTTTACATAAAGCTGCTAATCCGATTCAACCCTGTTCGCTTCTCAGTATATCCAAAAGGGCTGAAAATTCAGGTGGCAGCTCACATTCAAACGATAATTTTTCATTCGTTATCGGATGCGTAAAGGTCAGTTTTTTTGCGTGCAGACATTGACCTGAAAGGAGGGCAGAATGCTTTTTTTCGAACTGGGTTTTTCCGCCGCCGTATACGGTGTCGCCCAAAAGCGAATGGCCTAAGGCAGACATGTGAACACGAATCTGATGCGTACGCCCCGTTTCAAGCTCTAAGGAGAGATAGGAAATTTTGCCAAAGCGCTCCAAAACCTTATAATGCGTAATCGCCTCTCGGCTTTTTCCGCGTTCGTTACGGATAACCGCCATTTTTTTGCGGTCGACGGGATTTCTTCCGATAGGGAGATTTACCGTGCCCTCATCCGAGGAGAAGCCCCCGTTTACAAGGGCGTGATACTCTCTTTTAATTTCGTGGCTGGCAAGCTGTGAGGAGAGTCCCTTGTGCGCTTCATCGGTTTTTGCGACCACCAGAAGCCCGCTTGTGTCCTTGTCTATTCTATGAACAATTCCGGGACGCTGCTCGCCGTTAATTCCCGATAGCTCGTCGCCGCAATGATAGAGCAGCGCATTTACGAGCGTGCCCTCGTAATTTCCGACAGCAGGATGCACGACCATTCCACTCGGCTTGTTGATTACGAGCAGATATTTATCCTCGTATATGACGTCGAGCGGAATTTCTTCCGCTTCCGTTTGGATGGGCTTCGGCTCGGGGAGATTTATTTCTATAACGTCGCCCTCTTTTAGCATATATTTTTTTGTCGCTTCTTTTTTGTTGACAAAGACGTTCTTTTCTTCTATCAGCTTTACGCAGGCAGAGCGTGAAAGCTCGCTATTCTTTGCGATAAATGTGTCAAGACGCACATTTTCACCGTCTTTTTCAACGTTAAAAACCATAGTATTATTCATCATTTTTTTCGACAGCTCCCTCACCGTCCTTGACGGCAGTGGGATTTATTTTGCTTTTTTCACCTGTTGGGTCCTTGATAAAGTCAACGACCAAATCCAGCAGAAGCAGGCCCGCGCCAATACATACAAGAGAGTCCGCTACGTTAAATATAGCGAAATTGATTAGCGTAAAGTCGATAAAGTCGGTGACGTATCCGAGATAAATTCTCTCTATCATATTTCCGATACCGCCTGAAATAATCATGGCGAGAGAATAGAGCCAAATCGGACGCGAGTTTTTGGTAAATATCAAAAAAGTGCCCATAACCGCAATTGCAACGGAAGAAATAATCAAAAATACCCAGCGCTGACCTGAAAGCATACTGAAGGCGGCGCCACGGTTAATCACGTAGGTTATATGCAAAACGCCTTCCCAAAGGGGAATGGACTGACCTAAGGTCATATTTTCGATAATTAAATATTTCGTTATTTGGTCGAGAGCGACTCCGAAAATAATAATTAATAAACAAATTATTTTGTTTTTCTTAAGTGAAAGCTTCATGTTATTCTCCGTGTAGGTCTGTAATCGTTGCGACGTAAATTTATATCAGCGAAAGAATAATGAACGTCACGAAAAATGAAAGGTCGAAGGGTATACCTTGCGTAAATGAAAAATGGGAAAGTAAAAATCGGACGGGAAGGATAAACGGCTCGGTCGTCATAACGCAAAATTGGAATATAGGCGAATTTTGAACGTTGGGAAACCAGGAGAGGATTGCTCTCAAAAGCATAATGAGCCGTAAAATCCGTACGAAAGCGTAAAACAGCGCTGACAAAAAACTTATTATCGCCAACTTGAAATCTCCTTGAAATAGCTATAACTAAAAATCAAACTGTCTCATTGGCAAAACGCTATGAGACAGTCGGAAGTTTTTTATTCGTCGTCCTCGTCGGAAGTGAAGCCGATCGGTTGGGGCTCTTCGGCAGCTTCTTCGGTAGAAATCTGCGCGTCGCTTATAGATACGTTATGAGGTGTGATGATGAACGTGTCGTTTGCAACCTTCTTAATGTCGCCGTCCAAAGCGTAAGTAACACCGCTCAAGAAGTCAATTAAATGACGGGACGTATCCTTGTCCGTGTTTTCAAGATTAAGTACAACCGTGCGGTTGCTCAACAAGTGGTCTGCGACCTGAGGCGCGTCGCTGAATTTTTCGGGGCGAACGACCTTGAGCTCAATATTGTTTCCGCCAATGTTCAGTCCGCCGAATGAAGAAGCGCTGCTTGAAGCGGGAGCTTCATCCTCATAACTAACGTCCGTTTCCTCGATTTCGGGCTCAATTTCGTAGTAAGAATCGGGCTGCTTTTTGAATAATGCCATTTTAATATCCTCCGTTTTTATGAATTCTGTTTATGTTTTTATAAAAATGCGCAAATTAGTGTAGGAATAGCCGTCTGCCGACTCTGATAGCCGTCGCGCCTTCCTCGATAGCTATTTCAAAGCTGTCGCTCATTCCCATAGAAAGAGTAGGAGTGTCGGTATCAAAGAAATGCTTGTCCTTTAACGCTTCAAAGCTTTTGTAGGTCTCTCTGAAGCAGGGGCGGTAGTCCTCTTTATTCTCAAAGTCGGGCGCCATAGTCATAAGACCGCAGACGCTTAGATGCTTATACCCCGAAAGAGATTCGCAAAAGCTGAAAAGCTCTTCAGGCATAACGCCCGATTTCGCCGTTTCTCTGCCACTGTTTACTTCGATTAAGACGGGCATGCAAATTCCTCTTTTTTCTGCTTGCTTTTCGATCTCGTCCGCTAAACGCAGATTATCGAGGGAATGAATAAGAGGGGCTTTATCTGCGATATATTTGACCTTGTTCGTCTGCAGGTGACCTATCAAGTGAAATTCTAACGAGGGATATAGGGCTGAGAGAAGCTCGTGCCGAGCGTTAAACAGGTTTGTCCTGTTTTCTCCTATCGCCTCAATTCCGTAGCCGGCGAGCGCAAGAACCTCTTGGTCTGTGGCGCTTTTCGTAACTGCAATAAGCTTGGGCGCTTTTACTCCTGCGCGAAGCGCAGCTTTTTCTGCTAACTCGCGAACCTGATACAGGTTGTTTTCAATATAGGTGTAATCCTGCACGCTTTTTTCCTCTGAATATAAATATACAATATCAGTATATCATAGATACACTTTCTTTTTCAAGACCTTTTGTAAAAAAAATTTAACTAATGGGATAAAAAATGAGCTTAATCAAAAAAAGTTTACATAAAAACCAAAAATAAAAGAAGTATACCGTCATTTAAAGATGAAATTTTCGGGATAATAAAATTGAGTACTAAAAAAACGGAGATGTGATTTTGAAGGATAATGCTAATAAAAACAGATGGAAGCGCGAGCTTTTTCGATACGTTATGCTGAGGGGAAGAGCGGACGTTATTTTTTTGCTCTTTTTAGAGGTTCTTTTCCTGATTACACTCGTTTGCAGCGGCTTGATACGCTACGTTTGGCTACGGGGGCTGTTCTCGTTTATCGCTATCGTCACGGCGCTTTTCATTGTCCGCTCGGGAGACAATTCGGCGTATAAGGTTTTTTGGCTGATTTTATTTATGGTTTTTCCATCGGTTTGCGTGGTCTTTTATTTTATATTATCGTTTCAAAAAAAAATACGCCCTGTTAAAATGGCTTGTAAAGACAATAATATTACGAGCGTCGAGGATGAAAACGCGTGTGATGAGGCGCAGGAATATGGAGAATATACACCGATTTTTAACTACCTGAGGGGAGCGGGGTTTTTAACGTATTCAAACACGAGAGCCGTATATTTTCATAGTGGGGAAGAAATGGTCGATGCGCTTGTCTGCGAATTAAAAAAAGCAAAGAAAAGTATATATCTCGAATATTTCATTATAGACGAGGGGACCGTTTGGTCGAGAATTTTGTCGGTGCTTGCAGAAAAGGCGAGATACGGCGTCGACATCAGAATAATTATGGACGATATGGGGTGCTTTGGCTTGCATCCGAAGCATTACGTCTCGCAGCTCGCCGAGTCGGGAATAAAATTCCTTGTTTTTAATCCCTTCACGCCCTTGATATCATCAGAGCAGAATAATAGGGACCACCGTAAATTTGCGGTAATCGACAGAAAGGTCGCCTTTACGGGCGGGATAAACCTCGCCGACGAATATGTAAACATTAGTTCACCATATGAATATTGGAAGGATTGCGCCGTGATGCTGAAAGGGCGCGCTGCCATAGGCGTTCAAAAGCTCTTTCTCTCTATGTGGAACAGTAACCGAAAAGAGAGCGGCGGCGAATATAAAAACGATGTAGCAGCAGATTCAGATTACGATGTCTCACACGACGGATTTTTTACGGCTTTTTCGGATTCTCCGTTTGAAAAGCGTCGCATAGGACGGGACATCTATCTCTGCATAATTCAAAGAGCGAGGAAGTTCGTATATATATCGACGCCGTATCTTATTCCTGACGAATTTCTTTTAGAGAGCTTGAAGAGGAGCGCCTTGAGCGGAGTGGACGTTCGTATCGTGCTCCCGTACGTACCCGACAAAAAAATTGTAAAGGCGGTAGGCGTTTCGTATTATAGAGAGCTTTTGTCGGCAGGAGTTAAAATATACGAATATAAGGCGGGCTTTAATCACGCGAAGATATTATATTCCGACGGCAAGATAGGCGTGGTGGGAAGCACGAATTTAGATTATCGGAGTATGTACTTGAATTATGAAGGGGGAGTTGTGATATATTCTTCATCGGTGCTTTCCGAGATAAATTCGGATTTTAAGGGAATGTTCCGACTTTGCCGAGAAATTAAAGATAGCTCTCTTAAAGACGGCGTGATTTCAAAGCTTGTCTCGGCTTTTTTCAGGTTTATATCGCCTTTTATGTAGAAATCGGACACAGGAAAGTATATTCAAAAAAGAATAAAAATGCAAAAATATAAATAAAAATGCTATTTTTCGAGAAAATCGAAAAATAGCATAAATTTTTATTAATCAAAAAAAGAGAAAAATAAATTTATAAAAAATCGCAAAATTCAAGCGAATTGTGCATACTGCACAAATTTTACAAAAGTGAGTTTTCAACAAATGAAATGTTGACAATGTTAAGAACAAGGCGGTCAAATCTTGAAGAATAGCGAAAAATAAGCAAAATTTAACTCTGTTCGACAAGAGTTTTAAACATTTATAACATTTTTGCGTGTTGAAAACTTTTTTTGCGTTTTTTTAAAATTCTACACATTTACATCTTGACAAGAAAAAATATAAACGCAAAAGCAAGCGATAATTATAAAAACATTATATTTTCTCAAAAGCAGTTTTGCATAAATATTTATTCTAACGTGTTTTCGTCGAGCGTAGAAGCAGGGGAAATCAATCAAAGCAGACGCTGTGACCGTACTTGTATAATAACTGTCTGATTTTTGCGGGATTTTCGTCGTCGAGCGCATTTTTGGAGATAATGCGAGCTCTTATTTCTTCAAAATCTATATCGCCGCTTTGTTGCGCCTCTGCGAGAGCTTTTTTTATGTCGTCCTTTTCGTAACCCTTATTGAGAAGAAAGGGGAGAATTCTGCCTTCACCGTACAGCTTTTTATTCGCGAGAGCGACAGTATAGCGATATACCTGGTCGTATTCGTCGATATATCCGAGAGAAACCATTTTTTCTACCGTTAAATCTGCGGTCTGCTCGCCAAAACCTCTTTCAATTAGCTTTCTTTTGAGAGAGAGGCGGTTATTGTCGCTATGCGAAAGTATGCGGAACGCAACCGCCGAGGCGTCTTTTGCGTGAGCGCTTCTCATTAAAATTTTAATTTCATATTCGCTGAGGATATGGTCAAGCTCGGGAAAGCCGAGACGCTCATAGTCCTCGGGCGTAATTTCATACTTCTTCTTCGTTACGGTAGAATTGCGCGTTCTTAATACGGTAATTAAAATATTTTGCGGATTTTTACCCTCGCCTATCGCGATAATTTTGCTTAACTGCATAAAATCCCCTTTTTATCAGCGTTAGATCAGGAAAGAATTAAAGATTATCGTTTTCCAAATCGCTAAGGTCAAATTCATCATCAAGGTTTTCACCCTGCACTGAGTCCTCCATGGAAAGCTCGGACATATGAGACCTTACCTTTGCTTCGATTTCTGCGAACAAGGCGGAATCAGATTCAAGAAGCTGTTTTACCTTTTCCTTGCCCTGACCTATTCTTTGTCCGTCATAAGAGAACCAGGACCCGCTCTTTTCGATTATTCCGAGCTGAATACCGAGGTCGATGACCTCTCCCGATTTTGAAATTCCCTTGCCGTAGAGGATATCGAATTCCGCTACCTTGAAGGGAGGAGCGACCTTGTTCTTTACTACCTTGCAGCGCACGCGGTTTCCGTAAATTTCGCTTCCGTTTTTGAGGACGTCGGTCTTTCTTATCTCGATACGTACCGAGGAATAGAATTTAAGTGCGCGGCCGCCCGTTGTAACCTCGGGATTGCCGTACATAACGCCCACCTTTTCGCGAAGCTGGTTTATGAAAATTACGATACAGTTGCTCTTTGATATAACGCTCGTGAGTTTTCGCATTGCCTGGGACATAAGGCGCGCCTGAAGTCCGACGTGAGATGCGCCCATTTCGCCGTCAATTTCCTGCTTCGGTACCAATGCGGCAACGGAGTCGATAACGATTACGTCGATAGCGCCGGAGCTTACCAACGCTTCCGCAATTTCGAGCGCCTGCTCTCCGCAGTCCGGCTGTGAAACGAGAAGCTCGTTTATATTTACGCCGAGGTGCTTGGCGTAGATAGGGTCAAGAGCGTGCTCTGCGTCGATAAACGCCGCTTCGCCACCCTGCTTTTGAACCTCCGCTACGACGTGTAAAGCAACGGTGGTTTTACCCGATGATTCGGGGCCGTATATTTCTATAATTCTTCCTTTCGGAACGCCTCCGATTCCGAGCGCAGAATCAAGAGTGAGCGAGCCGGTAGAAACAGAGCTGACGTTCATATTCAAATTTTCACCTAAACGCATTATAGTGCCTTTGCCGCAGCTGCGTTCAATTCTCGCAATGGCGGTTTCGAGGGCTGACTTTTTATCGTTCGGTTGTTCTTCGCTAATATTTGTTTGCTTCTTCTGAGCCATTTTCTTTCTCCTTTGATTTTATAAGAATTATATTTAGATAATATTAAAGGGTAACCTGAATAGCGCCGTTTTGACGGATATTGAGCATCATACAGGAGTTCTCTCCGAAAACAGAGTCGATAAGCGCCGCAAAGTCATTTGCGAGCTCCTTCTTTACAAAGACCTGAATAGTGCCTGCAAAGCCGCCGCCGTGAACTCTCCACGCGCAGTCCTTATTCGAGAGGGCGCCGTCGGCTATACAAAGCGCAAGGGAGAGCCCCTGCTTGCTCGGATTTAAGGTAGTATATACGTTTTGGAGATATTTGAAGCTGGAATCTCCCGATTCCATAACTCCCTCTAAAAAGGACTTTACGTCACCGCAGCGAAGCGCTGCTGCCTGACGCTCGACACGGGCGTTTTCACGCACGTAATGTATAGCGCGCATAATAGCTCTATCTGAGGTTACGTTTCTCAAAACGGGAATGTTTTCTACTATTTGCGCTTCCGTTATACCTCTGAGGACCTCTTTTCCAAAGTAAGCGGCTACCGCTTTCATTTCCTCGGGAACTGACGCATAATCTGCGTTAAGGTCGGTGTGGTTTCCCTTCGTGTTTACGATGCAAAGAGAATATCCCGCCTCGTCAAGAGAGAAATTGATAGGGGAAACTATTGGGTTCTTCGGCTCGTTGAAATCTATGTATACAAATCCGCCTACCGCGCACGCCATCTGGTCCATAAGTCCACAGGGCTTTCCGAAATATTCATTTTCCGCGTATTGTGCTATCTTCGCTATTTCCTCGTTTGGAATATTGCCGTCGTTATAAAGGTGGTTCATGATATTTCCTATCATAACCTCAAAGGCGGCAGAGGAAGAAAGACCCGAGCCCTTGAGAACGTGCGTCGTGGTATAAGCGTCAAATCCGCCTACCTTGTGAGAATTTTTATAGAAGCCGCCGCACACGCCGGCTACAAGCGCTCTTGAAACGAATTTCTTGAAATTTGAGCTATCGCGGCAGAGGGTGAGGTCTATCTTGTCCTCTTTATATCCTTCGCTGCGAACTCTTATAAAATTTTCATTCGATCTCGCCGCAACTGCAATGATATCGCGGTCGATAGCGCCTGCTAAAACGCAGCCGTGGTTGTGGTCGGTATGATTTCCCGAAACCTCGCTTCTTCCCGGAACGGAAAAGAGAAAAATGTCTCTGTCGTCTCCGTATAAGGAGCAAAACTCGTTGATTGCATTGATATAGCGAGTCGTTTGCTCTTCAAGGTTCGTATACATCTTTGAATACTTTTTTAGCGCCCCCGATTTTAAGAGCTCAATTAAATTTTTTGCTTTCATAAAAACCTCTTCTTGATTTATTATATATTTTAATTATAAATTTTTCCGTGGTATAAATTCGTTCCGTAGGTAATTACGTTGTCATTTTGGCGCAGACCGTAATAGGTAACTCCGTCTAACGTAACGCTTTCTGAATTTTCGTTTATATAATAGTATTCGCCTGCCTCGTCTATAATATCGACGCTCCGCAAATTAACTCTGCCGCCAATTAAAATGTAGACGAAGGTTTTGCCGTCTATCACGCGCACCGAGGAGCGAGGCACCTTCAGTCCCGAAACGGTATCCAAGGTGACCGTTATCTTCTGATTTCTCATATAGTTGAAGTTGTCAGGCATTCTGTCGCACTTGAAAATCAAAAGCGCCTCTCCCTCGTCGCTTTCGGTGACGATTCGTTCAAGATACGCGGGGAGCTTAACGTTCATATTTTGCATGAAGGTAAGCTCGTAGGTGTTTCCTTCCTCGTAGTAAACGGTCATATTATGTTCAATGGGACATACTAAATACCACTCGAAGTCGGAAATTATTTTTCCTATCGTATTGGAATTGAAGCTGCTTTTCTCTGCGTTTTCCTTTAAGGTAAAGAAGTCCGAAACGGAAAGGTTTGGGATTTCATTATAGTCAAAGTAATATTCGTATCCGTCGCACAGCTTTGAAAAATACCCTTGTGAATTGGATATGATAGTCTGTTGCGCTGAAGGAAGCGCAAGTGAGAGAGCATCTCTCTGCGCTGTAAGGGAAGCTATGTATTCAGAAAAATTCTTTTGAGAATTCATTCTGAGCTGTTTTCTTGAAAGGTCGATTAAAAGGGCGTCCGCGCTTGCAATAGCGCTGTCAATGTCGCCCGTCTGGATGTAGCCCGTGACGTTACATAGGTCAGAGCTTATTACAGTATCGATATAGGATATGTCGGAAAAAATCTGAGAATTTGTGCCGACAGCAGACAAAATATAAATTTGCTTATTCAGCTTTTCAATATCGTATACCAACGATAAGTTTGCGTTCGGCGCATAAACCTTGGCAAGAACGGTGCGGTCGGTTACTTTTTCATTTTCCTTTACGTAATACGAGACCACTCCGTCAAAATTTGAGCTAACGATAGTTTCGTCTCTGAAAACGTAGGCGTCAAGGATTTCAGTTTTTTCGCCGCTTGAATAGAAAACGCCTTCAAATTCCACCTTGCTTTGAAAGCCGTTTGCGGCGTGGTACACGAGATACGCTATAAGCAAAAGGGAAGCGACGAGCAGCGTTATGCTTTTTACAGAGCTTATAATCGTTTTTTTATCTAATTCGAAATTTAATTTTAAATTTTTCAATGAATTTTCTATCTCCGTTTTTCTATAGAGATGTTTAAAATATCAGGCAAGAAAGCTTTTAACTCTTTCTTCAATTTCGTCGCACATTTCGACGGCAGTACGTAGTTTTCCGTTTGAATCTGCGTAAATGGGGATAATGTTTTTTTGCGCGCAGAACCAGGTTAGCTGGCGCTTGGCGTAATGGCGGGTAGCGAGCTTTATTTTTTCAATTGCCTCGTTTTCCGTAATTTCGTTGCGGAAAAATTCCAGATACTCCTTGTAGCCGATCGCCTGAGAGGCGGTATTTTTTGAGGAAAGATATCCGTTCTTTAAAAGAAATTCAACCTCGTAGCGAAGCCCTGCCTTTACCATTTCATCAACTCGAAGGTCTATTCTTTCGTATAGCGTGTCTCTATTTTCGTACATAATGCAGAAGCTCAAGAGGTCGATTTGCGGGGGAACACTTTTGCTTCTTTCGTCCCATTCGCTCTTGCTGATGCCTGTCGTGTGATATACCTCAAGCGCTCTTATAACTCTTTTTACGTTATTCTTATGAATCGCTTCTGCTGATTTTTCGTCGCATTGGCGGAGCATTTCATGCAGCTTGTCAATTCCGTTTTCCTCTTCTGAGAGCTTGGTCAACGCATCTCTATAATCTTTGTCGGTTTCGATAGGATTTGAATGTCTGCCCGTCCTTACCGCTTCTAAATACAGTCCCGTACCCCCGCAGAAAAGAGGTAGCTTTTTGCGTGAGGTGATTTCCTTCGCTATATTAAATGCGTCGAGGGCGTATTCACTTGCGCTGTATAGATGCTCGGGAGATAAGAAATCAAGCATATGATGAGGGACGGCGTCTCTTTCCTCGGCGGTCGCTTTTGCAGTGCCTATATCCATATACTTGTAGATTTGCATAGAGTCACAGCATATAATTTCGCACCCAAAGCGATTTGCAACCTCAATTGAAAGAGCGGTTTTTCCGCTCGCGGTCGCGCCTACAATTGCGAGAGCTTTCATTTTTACCTCGTTTCGTTTCTTCTCCCTTATATTTTTTCAATAATGGGGAAATCCTTTTTTGCTATAAAATTAATAACGTCTTCGTGATAAGGCATAGAAGCAGTCGTGCCGGATTTTTGGAGCGAGAGCGCGACCGCCGCATTTGCGTATTTACACGCCGATATAATGTTTTTGCCGTTTCTCAGATATTCTAAAAGGAATGCGCCCGAGAAAATTTCGTCTGAAGCTAAACTATCTGTGATACGTACCGTGTAAGAGGAAACCATATGATAATATTTTCCGTCGTATATGAACGTGCCCTTGTCTCCTAAACGAATTATGTAGTAGCTCGCCTCTACGTATTTTTGCAGCTCTACCGCCGAGCGCAGAGCAGATTCCGCGCTTGTGGGAAGAATACCCGAGTATTCAAAAGCATCCTTGTCGTTTACGAAGAAAAAGTCAATTTTGGGCAGAGCGGAAAGCGGATAATTCTTATTTGCGGGGGATGCGTTGAAAAATATTGGAATTTCGTGTCTTTCTGCATATTTAATGGCAGTTTCCGCTATCGGATATGAAAGTTCCAAATCGAGATAAAAAGCTTCCGGCTCGCAGGACATAGCCCTTATCGCATCCTCGGGGGTGAGGTTCAGATTAGCGCCTCTGTAAAGAATTCTTCGTTCCTTTGAGTCCCTTTCTTTTATCGTTACAGCTACGCCCGTGCGGAAATCACGGTCTATTTCAACGAAAGAGATATCTATTTTGTTTTCGTTGTAGAGCTTGACTAATCTCTTTCCGTATGCGTCGTCACCTACTCTTGCGCAGAGAAAGACCTTTGCGCCGAGGCGCGAGAGGGCTACGGCGGTGTTAGACGCCTTTCCTCCGTTCGTTACGCTCAAGCTTCCGTTGTCGGTTATGGTTTCTCCCACTTGAGGCAACTGCGCCAAGTACATTTCAACGTTTACGTCAGCGCTGCCAAGCGCCAAGATTTTTTGTTTCATCCGATTTTCCTCCAAAATGGATTTAAATTCTGATTATTTTTGCGTTATGTCCCTCTAATAGAGTAGCTTCTCTTTCGTGACAGGTAAAGACGAAGCACTGTAAATTTTCCTTTGCTTCCTCTTCTAAGAGCTTTAAGATTTGAACGGTTCTTTCCTTGTCCTGATATACGAGAGATTCGTCGAGGCAAAGCGGTATTTTTTCCTTGCAGAGCAAATCGACGAGAGCGAGCCGTAACGAGAGATAAAACGCCGCCCTCGTGCCCTGACTTAAGCTTTCGGGAGCTTTCGTTACGTTATCATAGGTGTAAGATAGCGAGAGAGCGGGGCTAATGCCGACGTCGGTGTATTTATCCTCCGTGATTTGCGCTATCGCGCGGCGAGCGTATTCGCTAAGACGGGGAGACAGTCCGTAGCGGAGACGGTCGCCTGCGCCGCTTATTGCTTCGCTTGCCAAAATGTAAGCGTCGTATTGCTTTTTCAGGTTGGAGAGCTTTTCCTCGTACTCGCTTATTTTTTCCTTTATTGCAGAGGGGTTATCCGTTTTTGCCTTTAAAGCGATATATTTGGTTCTAAGATCCTTTTCCTTTTGCAAAAGGGCTTTTTGCTTTTCTCTTGAAAATTGCAAGGTCTTTTGCGCTGAGCTTATATCAATATTATTCGCAAGAGCTCTCTTTTCGGGCGTGAGAGCTTCCTCTATCTGCTTTTCATCAAGACCGCTTAGCTGATTTGAAAGCTCGTCTATCGAGGTCTGCAATCTTACGATATCCATTCGCTTTTTTTCTTCTTCTGCGCGGAAGGCGAGAATCTCGTCCGACACGAGCTTAATATATTCGTCTGCCTGATCTTGCGGGATATCCTTGCCGAGCAGAGAGAGAACTTTCTTATATTCGTTTTCTCTGTTTGAGAAAATCGCCTCTACGTCGGACGTGTTTCTTTTTGCGATATCAAGTCCTTGCAAATTGAGCTCGTTTTCCTCTTTTTTCGCCGTGAAGGTAGAAATAAGACGGGAAAAATCATGTCGGCTATTAATATTTAAAGAGGAGTAAAGGGATTTTAATTTCCCTTTGCTTTTTGTGAAAATACACAGTTGCAGAATTGAAACGGCGAGTGAGCCGCCTCCAAGCCCCAAGCAAAAAGCGCTCTTGTAAATTCCGAGAAAATATATAGCAAATGAGGCGACAGATGCAAGGAGGGTAATCAGAAACAGCGAAAGACAATTTTTTATACTCTTGTTATAGCTCGCTTCCTTCTTTTTTGCCTCTGAAATTCCGCCGTTTTCATCTAATGCCTTCAGGATAGCGGAATGCTCGTAGGAAAGAGACGCCTTTTTTTCCCATTCCTTCTGCTTGGCAAGCGCTATTTTCAGATTCTCGTTCGAATCCTTAAAGCTTCTGCTAACGACGGCAAGCTCGGAGATGTAGGACGCGTCGGGGCAAAAACCGTTTACGGTATGCTCCTCTATAAGCGCTTTAATTTCCTCCTCGATTTGCTTTTTCCTGTCTTCAAGCAAATGAAGCTTTGAGAACTTTTCGAGCGTCTGCGTTTTTTGATGCGCGTCTAACGCGGAATTGAGAAGCTCTATCTCTTTTTCCGTTTGCCGTAAGTCCTCTTCTGATTTTCTTAAGCTCGACTCGTATTCCAAAATCAAAGAATTGTCTTCAATGGAGTCGTTAAGATTTCTGTTAAGCTCCGCAATTTTTTCCGAAAGATTGAAAATTTCTCCGCCCTTTTCGTTTTTATGTAAAAGAGCGCGTCTTGCGGAATCTATTTTTTCAAGCGCGCGTTGGGCGCTCACCTTCTCGTTTCCCGAGAAAAGCATATTTTCTATCGCTTCGTTTATGGTAACGCCGTCTACCGAAAGGTCCGATAGCTGATTTACAAAAGCGATACTGTCAAAAATTTCTTCAGGTATTCCCAAAAGGACGTCTCCCGCCTTTTCACGACCAAAAACAGAAGTACCGTTTTTGAGGTCTGTTATAGACGAGGTCTCTTTGTATTGGTCCTTGCCCGAAATAGAAGAAACGAGAAGCGTTTTTCTATCTATTCGATATCTTTCCCCGTCCTTTACTCTGACGGTCATAGAGCCCTGTGCTGAAGAGCTCTCCCAGCTGATAAAGTGACGCTTGTCCACTATGTTGGAAAAGCCGTATAGCATATATCTTATAAAGCCCGCAATCGTGCTTTTGCCGGACTCGTTTTTTCCCTCGATGACGTTAAGTCCTTCGTTAAAGTCAAATTCAAGATTATGGAGCTTGCCAAAGTGCGCGATACTAATACTCTCGATTAACATAATCGTTACCTTTCTGCTCCCGAGAGAAACTTAATCGTTCTCTCGACGGCGTCCTTCGAGTTATACCACGGCTCGTCTTGATAGCGGTAGTCGAATTTTTTGCAAAAATGGCTAACATCGCCGCGTAATGAGTCGAGATAGTTAAGCTCTAAATTCGATATATCGGAATAAAAATCCGAAAATTCTTTTTTTGACAGCTTGTTTTTCGCATAATTTACAAGCTCGCTGTAATGGGGCAGACAAAAATACGGCTGCTCTCTGAATTTTTTTACAAACTCGGCGTCGCTCTGAAAAAGAAGAACTATCGTAGATATCATATTTTTCAGATGATGGTCTATACGGCGGCAGATATAACAGGATTTTTTCAGCCGCTCGATAGATTTCATGGGGGCAGTGCCCTTTCCTGCAATCAAGGAGGGGAGCGCCTTGTCTTTGATTTCCTCTTTAACACGGTCTAAATGACTCTCCATCATAAGCGCCAGCCCAAGACGGTTTTTCTTTGTAAACATCATATCAAAATGAGTTCCGCAAAAGCCCTCTTTGTTCGTCATAATGCGAATATCCGGTTCCATCATAGAAGCGCCGAGAATAATGTCAAGCTCGCTTTCCTGTAGCTTTTTATATAGAGCGCAAACAGGACAACCACATTCATTTTTTCCTCTGTGAGCGTCAAACGTTTCGTTTATCGGGATGGTATAAATTTGTTCCATATATTTGCGGCTCCTTAAAATAAAGGTGTTGATTTTTTTGAAAAAATGTAGTATACTTTATGTAAAATAAAGAATATAATTATCTAATTTATATTATACAATAAAATTTGTTCAATTGCAAGTGCCGAGGGAAATCTATTCGTTTTTTTTTACATATAGGAGCAAAAAATGCGGGAAAAAATTTGGTATGAAGAAATAAAGGGCAAGGGAAGGGCTTTGCTCGTCGGAAACTTGGGTGATTATTCGCTTTCCGACACCCTGGAGTGCGGTCAGTGCTTTCGCTTTAACGCCGTCGAAAAAACTGACTTCCTTTCTGAATATACCGGCGTGGCTTGTATGCGTTTTTTGCGAATAGCGCAAAGAAAAGTTGGCGAATTGATTTTCTTCAATACAACTATCGAGGAATATGAAAGCGTCTGGAGAAATTATTTTGCTACCGACTTGGACTGGGAGAAAATAAAAAAATCGGTAATAAGCGCCCTGCCCGAAAACGAGGTTTTAAGACGGGCGTGCGAGGCAGGTAAAGGAATAGCGATTTTGCGCCAGGATATGTGGGAGGCGTTGTTTTCCTTTATCGTTTCGCAGAACAATAACATACCGAGAATTAAAAGGATTATAAAAAAGGTTTGCTCTCTTTACGGCGAAAAAAGGGCTGATAATTGCGAGCGCTGTGATTTTTGCGGAAAATGTTATTCCTTTCCTTCGGCAAAGGATATTATGAAAAATCCCGAAAAGCTGAACGAGGCGCACGTCGGCTTCAGATACAGATATCTGTTAGATGCGTCTCAAAGGGTGGCGAGCGGACAGATAAATTTAGACGAATTAAAAGCGCCCTGCGATATCGAAAAGGCGAAAAAGGAATTGCTTTCTATCTGTGGGGTGGGCGAAAAGGTCGCTTCTTGTATACTTTTATTTGCAGGAAATCATTTGAGCGCCTTTCCTATAGACGTATGGATGCGCAGAGCTATCGACGAGTATTTTGACGGGAACTTGGATTATAAAAATCTCGGAGAATACGCAGGCGTTGCGCAGCAGTATATTTTTCATTACATAAGAAACATTCAAAAATAACAGTACGTGGAGATTTTGATAAACAGAGGTGGAGCATTATGAAGGTTTTGGTATTATCTGTTACTGCGGGAGAGGGGCACAATTCGACAGCGAAGGCCCTGAAAAAGCAGTTTGAGCTTCAGGGGCATCAATGCGAGGTGCTCGATACATATTTGAATATAAATAAAGGGCTATACGATATTGTATCAAAGGGATACCTGCTTACCGTTGATAAGTTTAAAAAGCTTTTTTCAAAGGCGTATACAAAGCTTGAAAACAGGTCTAAAAATTCCTACGAAACGAGCTGGTCGAGATTAGCGAACCGAGTTATTGCGAAAAAAACCTATAACACAATAATTGAATATTCTCCCGATGTATTGATATATACGCATCCTTTCTGCGGAATCCTCGTCGACGTAATAATGCAGAGAAAGGAAACGAATTTTCTCGCTATGGGAATAGTTACCGACTACGTTATGCATCCGTTTTGGGAGGAGGCGTTAAGGACGAATTACGTCGTTATTCCAAACGAGCTTTTAATTCCTGCCGCTATCAGAAAGGGCTTCAAGAGGGAGCAGATTCTGCCGCTCGGAATTCCGATAGATCCGAAATTCTCCTTTATAGCTCCAAAGGCGGAGGTGCGCGCAAAATTAGGACTTGACATAAACAAAAACACGATTTTGATTATGGGCGGAAGTATGGGCTACGGCTCATTGTGCGATATAATCAAGAAGATAGACGACTTAGAGCTTGATTTGCAGATTATTTGCGTTTGCGGAAACAATACCGAGGAGAGAGAAAAAATCGACGCCACCGTCTTTAAAAAGAAGGTCCTGAATTACGGATACGTAAGTAACGTTGATGAGCTTATGGATGCCGCCGATTGCATTGTTTCAAAGCCGGGAGGACTTACGACGAGCGAAACTCTTGCAAAACGCTTGCCGATGATTATCTGCAACCCAATTCCCGGGCACGAGCAGAGAAATGCGGAATTTTTGCAGAACAACGGAGTGGGAATGGCGATAGGCGGCTCTTATTCTGTCGCTGACGCTATTCATCAGCTTTTCACTCTTCCAAATCATCTGGAAACGATGCGAAAGAACATTGACGTGATAAGAAAGCCGAGCTCTACGGCTAATATTTGCAGCTTTGCAGAGGAGCTCGTTAATAATGGCAAAAAGCAGTAGAGCATCGCCTGTTTTATGTATTTATAAAAGCGATTGGCACAGAGGAGAGATTAAAAAATGGGGAAAATAACAGATTTTCTTTCGATATCAAATACATCCGTTCCCTTTCTCTCGTTTCTCGCCGAGGGGAAGCTCGGGGTAGCTTATTCTGTCGGGCTGCTTCTTGCAGCTATATTTATTTGCTTTTTCGGATATAAGCTTTTGAGGTATTGTATCGGAATTTCCTGCTTTGTTTCGGCAGGGGTGGTTACGATTTATATAGCGGACAAGCTTAATAACGCAGATAGCGGAAAAATAAGAGTGCTATCTATTCTGCTTGCGTTTCTTATCGCCGTTATCGTTTCTGCAATTTCCTTTTGCTTGCCAAAGGTGGGGACGTTCTTCTTTTCGGCGATATGCGCCTTCGTCGTTTTGACGGGGCTTAAATTTAATTTTCTGCCTGCTGTTGTAACATCGCTTATTGTTTCGACGATATCCGCATTGCTTGTCAGAGTTTTCGTTATAGCGTTGTCGGCAGGAGCGGGAGGAATGATATCCGGAGCTATTATTTGTGGCATTATAGACGTGCCCCCACTGCCCTACGTACATATTCCGCTCGGCTTGATTTTGGCTGTTATCGGTATGACGGTACAGTATTCAAGTCGCAAAAAGGGAAGGAAAGAAAAGAAAAAATAGCAATCTTGGCACAAGACCTAAGAAAAACTCAAAATAAAAAACAGGAAATCCCGCAGATGCGGGATTTCCTGTTTTTTAAAAGCTTCTTTGCTTATATAATAATTAGCCGTTATTGGAAACGATGCAACGCTCTGTATCCTGATCGAAGATGTGGATTCTGCTTGCATCGATAGCGACCTGAATGGAGTCGCCTGCGCGAGCAGAGGAACGAGCGGATACACGTGCAATGATGTTCTTGCCGTTTGTAGCATCTTCCTGACCGTCAAATCCGAGGTAGAGGTAGATTTCAGCGCCCATAAGCTCTGTTACGTCGACAGTAACGTTCATTACGCTGTCAGGCATAGAAGCGATGTGAGCGGGATCGTCATGGATACATTCGGGACGTACACCGATGATAACGTTCTGTCCGATGTATTCCTTGAGGGCAGGGTTGTTTGCCTTGTCTGCAGGAAGCTTGATAGAGTTTTTGCCGAAGGTTACGTAGAGGTTTGCGTCCTTCTTCTCAAGCTTGCAGGAGATGAAGTTCATCTGAGGAGTTCCGATAAATCCGGCAACAAAGAGGTTTACGGGATAATCGTAGAGATTCTGAGGAGTATCGATCTGCTGAACCAAACCATCCTTCATAACAACGATACGGGTAGCCATTGTCATTGCTTCTACCTGGTCGTGCGTTACGTAGATGAATGTGGTTTCAACCTTCTTGTGAAGCTTTGTAAGCTCGGTTCTCATGGAAGCACGGAGCTTAGCGTCCAAGTTGGAAAGCGGCTCGTCGAGCAAGAATACCTTAGGGTTACGAACGATAGCGCGGCCGAGCGCAACACGCTGCTTCTGACCGCCGGAAAGCGCCTTCGGACGTCTTTCGAGCAAGTGGTTGATGTCAAGGATACGAGCAGCTTCTTCAACACGGCGCTTGATTTCTTCCTTCGGAACCTTACGGAGCTTCAAGCCGAACGCCATGTTTTCAAATACTGTCATATGAGGATACAAAGCGTAGTTCTGGAAAACCATCGCGATATCTCTGTCTTTAGGAGCAACGTCATTTACAAGACGGTCACCTATGAAAAGCTCGCCTTCGCTGATTTCTTCAAGACCTGCAATCATTCGGAGAGTAGTTGATTTACCGCATCCCGAAGGTCCAACGAGAATAAGAAATTCCTTATCCTTGATTTCAAGGTTAAAATCTGATACTGCGGTAACACCGCCGGGGTACTTTTTGTAAATGTGCTTTAATGATAAGCTTGCCATTTTATATTCCTCCTAAATGGTATTTATATTTTTACTATATTATTATATCAATATTTTTCCAAAAATAAAAGTGGTTATTTCTACAAACTTTAGTTGCCTGCGTTGTGAATATTGCACAAAAAACAAGGGTTTTGTAGGTTCATCTGGAAAATATTAAGAAAACAAATCTAATTTATTAGAATTATTCAACAACTGCCATATTCTTGCAACTGAGCGCTATTCTGTTTTTCGTGAGGTCCACGCTCTTTACACGTACTTCAATTACGTCGCCGACGGAAACCACCTCGCTCGGATGCTTAATGTATCTGTCGCTCATTTCCGAAATGTGTAAAAGTCCGTCGTAATGAACTCCAATATCAACGAACGCGCCGAAGTCAACGACGTTTCTGACCGTTCCTTTAAGAAGCATATCCTGCTTCAGATCCTTGATATCAAGGACGTCAGTGCGAAGATTTGGAGGAGGTAAGCTGTCGCGGATATCTCTACCCGGCTTTTCAAGCTCGCCTATAATATCGAGCAAAGTCGGCTCACCGCAGCCCAGCTCCTGCGAGAGCTTGGCAGTTCCTTTTATCGTCGCCTTTGCGCGAAGCGCAGAGATGTTGCCTTCCTTTACGTCGTTTTCGGAATATCCGAAGGTGGAGAGAAGCGTTTTTGCTATGGCGTAGGATTCGGGATGCACGCCCGTGTTGTCTAGGATTTCATCAGAACCGGAAACACGCAGGAAGCCGGCGCACTGCTCGTACGCCTTAGCGCCGATTTTCGGCACCTTTAAAATTTGCGCTCTGCTTGTAAATTCACCATTTTCTTCACGGTAGGCAACGATATTTTTCGCTGCGGTTGCGTTAATTCCCGATATGTGCGAGAGCAGAGAATAGGAAGCGGTGTTTACGTCAACGCCTACGCTGTTTACGCAGTCCTCGACAACGCCGTCGAGCGCCTCGGTGAGCCGCGCCTGCTTCATATCGTGCTGGTACTGACCTACGCCTATCGCCTTAGGATCGATTTTTACAAGCTCGGCGAGAGGATCCTGTAGGCGTCTTGCGATAGATACCGCGCTTCGCTCGGTAACGTCGAAATCGGGGAACTCTTCCGCGCCGAGCTTGGATGCGGAATAAACGCTCGCCCCCGCTTCGCTTACGATAGTGTATTTAGTGTTTTCAAAGCCCAAATCACGTATCGCGTCGGCAATAAACTGCTCGCTTTCACGGGAAGCAGTTCCGTTTCCTATAGCGACGACGTCGACCTTGTATTTATTTATGAGCTTGGAAACTATCCTTCTGCTTTCTTCAATTTGCTCTCTCGGTTTTGTCGGATATATTACCGCGGTATCTAAAACCTTTCCCGTCTTATCAACGACTGCGAGCTTGCATCCTGTACGGAAGCCGGGGTCGTAGCCGAGAACGGTTTTTCCCTTTAAGGGGGAGGCGAGCAGGAGCTTGCGAAGATTGTCAGCGAACACCTTTAGTGCGCCTTCGCTTGCGTTATCGAACAGCTCGGCTCTTACCTCTCTTTCAACAGACGGGAAGATAAGACGGTCGTAGCTGTCCTCCAATGAGGCGGAAATAAACTCGCAGACGGGAGATTTTGCGTTTGTAATCACCTTTGAGGATAGCTTTGCAAGCGCTGTTGCTCTGTCAAGCTCAAGAGAAACCTTCAAAAATTCCTCACGTTCTCCCCTCGTTATAGCAAGCACACGGTGAGGACGGAGCTTTTTGACTTCTTCACGATAGTCATAGTAGTCTGCATATACCGAGTCCTCCTCCTTTGCCTGCTTGGTCACAATTACACCAAAGGAAAAAGCAAAATCACGGAGAAGCTTTCTGTATTCAGCGACGTCTGAAATATTTTCCGCAATGATATCGGAAGCGCCTGCCAATGCGCTCTCTGCGCTCTCAACTCCCTTTTCTTTGTCAATATAAGCGGAGGCAAGCTCTGAAAGGGAAGCTTCATAGCTGTCACGTTGTTCAAGGATAAGCAGAGCGAGCGGCTCCAAGCCCTTTTCCTTTGCAACGGAAGCTCTCGTCTTTCTCTTTTGCTTGTAAGGACGGTAGATGTCCTCTAATTCTACGAGAGTAACCGCCTTTGACAGCGCCACTACAATCTCGGGAGTGAGCTTTCCTTGCGCTTCGATAGCGGAGGATATTTCCTCTCGTCTTTCGTCGAGCTTGCGAAGATAGTTAAGGCGGTCCTCCAACGCGCGAAGCGTGATATCGTCAAGGCATCCTGTAACTTCCTTACGGTAACGGGCGATAAAAGGGATAGTGTTCCCCTCGTCCATAAGAGCGACGGTTTTCGTTACCTGATCTTCGGTCAGCTTTAATTCTTCCGATAGAATTTTGATAATGTCCATATTTTCCTCCGATATATGCAAAGTTTTATTTACAATTTTTATTTATGTTTTCATAATGGCTCCGAAGAAGCTCTATTTCTTCTTCGGTGCAAAATCTCCACTCGCCGCGAGACAGCGAGGTGTCGAGCGGAATTCCTGCGAACTCGACGCGTTCAAGATAGGTTATCTTGTTTTCCAACGCTTCAAACATTCGCTTGACCTGATGATATTTTCCTTCAAGAAGTGTAACGAAGCCCCGCCGTCTTGTGCCGTCACATTCGAGCTTCGCCTCA
The DNA here is from genome assembly GCA_045587025.1 of Eubacteriales bacterium. Classification (GTDB taxonomy): domain Bacteria; phylum Bacillota; class Clostridia; order Oscillospirales; family CAG-272; genus UBA1740. The sequence continues at coordinate 15,273 of JAZNBK010000002.1, read as the reverse complement.
CGGCAGAGCACTCCGCCGTCGATTTCCATTCCCGCAAGGAATTGTTCTTCAGCGCCTGAAATCAAAGGCGCTTCACACTCGAAGGCATATTTTTTGGAAACGTGATGACGTGGAGAAAGAAGAAAATGCGATAATTTTCCGTCATTTGTAAGAAGCATAAGTCCCAAAGTGTCCTTGTCTAATCTTCCGCAAGGGAAAAGCCCTATTTTCTGAAGCGTGGGCGGCAGCAATTCGGTGACGACGGGAAGCCGTCCGTCCTCCGTCGCACTTATATATCCCGACGGCTTGTTCAGCATTATATAAGTGAATTTACGGTAGGTTATTTTTTCACCCTTAAGGACTACGCAGTCTTTATTTTCGTCGATATGGATATCCGCGCGCTTTACTATCTCGCCGTTTAACGAGATTTCTCCGCGCTTTGCGAGCGTTGCGGTTTCCTTTCTCGAGGCGATACCGCACGCCGAAATATATTTATCTAAACGCATACTCACTCACCACTCAAAAATAACTTCAAAACAAACGTTTTATACTATTATATTTTACAATATTTCACCTGAAAAATCAACATTAAATCACAAAAAACATAAAAAATAAAATAAAGAAAAGACCTCCGCAAATCTCCTTTACAGAGAAATACGAAGGTCGGTTGTTCGTATCTTTATAATTTACTTCGTCGTATTGAGAGTTCCGATAAATACAGGAATTTCTGCCGTATTATCGTAGATGATATACATAAAGGGCCTGTCGAACGTGAGAAACAGCGGAGAAATCGGCTCGAAGGCGGTCGTCTTATCTAAAATCACCGCCGTAGCCGCTGCCGCCTCGGTACCGTTTTCGTTCAGCTTTATGTGCGTTTTGTGTATGACGTCGCTTATATATAGCGGAGTTGTCCTTGAAATGCCCTCAAAGCTTGCAAAATCGCCGTTAAAGGCGTCGCTCCAGCCCATTTCCTCTACCGTTTTTGCAAGAGATGTGCTGTAATCGTAAGAGAATTTCGGCATTGTAACCACTACGGATTCGGAGGACTTATTGTCTATGAGCGCCATAAGCTTCTCAGACGTGAGCGAATTTATAAAATCGGAGAGTGAAACGTTTTCGTTCGGTAGCAGAGCAATAAAGCTGTATTCTCCGTTCTTGTAATTTTTTGCAAAGCCGCTTGCGCTTTCGCTTTTAAGGTAGACGCCCTCACGTCCACTGAGCATCTCCGCATCCTCACGCTCGCCGTTTACGTTATAGAAGGGGGCTTTTGGAGCAGTGTCGAACGGCTTCATCCAGTCCGCCTTAAAAAGTACCGTATTTATAAGACACATCATAGTGTCCTTGTTGAGCTTGTCGAGTAGCTTTTGAATTTTGCCGTCGGTGTTTTTGTGAACCCAAGAGTTAATATCCTTTACCGTATCTGCATCAAAGTCGGCGAGATAAGCGTCAGCGCCGTAAAATGCGGCGTTTTTCTCTAAAAATTCCTTTTCAACTATAAAGTCGGGCGAATTTTTTATCCATATCGAATTTGCGGTTTTTAGTTGCGAGCTTACGCCCTTCCTGTTCATATAGTATAAGCCGACGTTTAGCGTTTCAAGCTCTCCCAAAAGCTCCTCCGCCTGCGTAAGAGTATTTCCGCTCGCTCCGTTTGCCGTCATGGAAAGAGCCATCATTACCGATAAGGGAGAAACGAGAGAGTTTTTTTCGTCATCTGTTGATTTCTTAAATAGCTCGGTAGAAAAGTCGAATACGTATTCACGGAATTTTTCTGCGTCAAGGTCGGTTACCTGTATTTTAGGCGCGCTCACGTCTTCCATAAGGTCTACCGTACCCTCCGCGTTTGAGACAGAGCAGGCGACGAGCAGAGAGAGAAGCGCAAGCGTGAGCAAAGCCGATAAAATACGGCGTTTTAATGAATTTTTCATATTTTTCTCCTTTCGCACAGTTGGCTTTTATTTAAAAATTTCAAGGAATTCGTCTCCGACGTTAAAGATAACGCTCTTGTCCCGATATAAAAACTTCACACAGACGGTTGCCTTTTCGCTTTTTGCTTCAAGCGCGGAATATTTCTCAAGGGCGTCTATTATATTTCCTATCTGCTCCTTTTCGGTATATAAAGAGGATGTGGCGCCGGAGATTTTAATTTCTATCCTGTCGGGTAGATTTCCACCTGTTTTCGACATATCAAAAACGAAATAATATTGTATAACTGCGCCTGACTCTGCGTCGCTATCCTCCTTCGGCCTTGTCGTAGAGGACACCTCTATCGACGTTTTTGAATCGGAATCAGCGTCGAATGTGGCGTCTGAGTAATAAAAATCGTTTGCCTCTTCTTTTGTGGGAGCAAATTTATTTAACAGCCCTCCTTTTCCTTGGGTAAGGGGGGAAAGAAAAATCGCAAGCGTTAAAAACAGTACGCAAAAGGAGGTAGTAAGGGCGCTTTTTATGACCTTTATTCTCTTTTTCCTTTTTTCGAGGATTGCCTCGCTTTTTTCAAAAACGCTCTGAGTAAAAGCAAAATTATCCTTCATATTTGAATCCCTCTTTTTCCAAAATAGCTCGCAGGGCTATTTTTGCTCGGTATACTAAATTTTCGATTTGTTTTTTCGTTTTTTTCATGACGACGCACGCTTCGTTATATGACATATCTTCGAAATATATCAAGTGAAGCGCAGAGCGATAATCATACTGAAGCTTATTCATTGCGTTATGTAATGCTTTTTCAGACTCGCGCTTCAAGATATCCTCTTCAAATTCTATAAGGTCGTCGCTTGCGTTTAATAAGACCTCCTCGGCATTAAAAACGGTAAATTTCTTTTTTCTGATCAAATCGACCGCCTTGTTTCTTGCTATGGTGAACAGATAAGTTTTTAAAGATGTCTTGAAATTGTAACGCCGAGGATGCACGATAAGCTCAACAAAGCAGTCCTCTGCAATTTCTTCGGCCTCGCTTAAATTGTTTAAATATCTGTTTATGAAGAAAATAAGATTTTTTCGATATAACTCGATAATTTCTGAAAACGCGTTTTTTTCTCCCTCGAGAAAACGGCGGTAGCTACCTTCACCGTTACTCATTTCAACTTCTCCTCTCGGACTTTTCATCCTTTATTCGTATCAGGCAAGAAAAACTCTCATAGTGAATAAAAAATATTTATATTATATTTTATCATTTTATTTCCGTCGTGTCAATCGAAAGAAAAAACGAGGTATTGACTTATTGCATTTTATAAAAAAATATAGTATACTTTGTTCATAACGGTTTTGCCGTGAAAAAACGGCTATGGGTTTTATAGAATTAAGGGGGCTTTTTATGAATATTGCGTTGATTATAGGCGCGTCGAGCGGAATGGGCAGAGAGCTTGCTCGGCTCGTATATCGGGAGAGGGAAGTCGACGAGCTATGGCTCGTCGCAAGAAGGGAAGATAAGCTTCAAGAGGTAAAAGCGGAGTGCGACAAGCCCGTCCGTATCTTTGCATTAGACGTCACAAACAGGGAAGCGAGAGAGAAGCTTTCGATTGCGCTAAAAGAGAAAAATGTAAAGATAAGTTGGCTTTTTAATTGTGCGGGTATGGGTATTTATGGAGATTTTTCAAGCACCGACGGCGATAAGCAGATAAATATGATTTCACTTAATTGCGAGGCGCTAACATATATAACCCACGTATGTCTGCCGTATATGTCTGAAGATTCCCATATAGTTCAGCTTGCGAGTGCCGCCGCCTTTTTGCCGCAGCCGCGTTTTGCCGTTTATTCAGCCACTAAAGCGTTTGTTCTTGCCTTTTCAAGTGCAATTGGCGAGGAATTGAAAGGCAAAAAAATTCACGTTACCGTGGCTTGTCCCGGCCCTGTCGATACTGAGTTTTTGGAGATTGCGTATAACGGAAGTATGCCAACAAAGAAAAAACGTCTGTCCTCTGATTGCGATTTTATCTGCCGTGTAATATTAAATTCTGCAAAAAAAAGAAAAAGAGTGGTAGTCCCCACCTTTAAAATGAAGGTGGCAAGAGCCATTGCAAAAATTTTTCCTCATAGCATACTTATCAAGCTATTTAAATAAAAAAGTCACTGCGTAAGCGGCTGATAAAGAAAAAAACGGAATGCTTTTCTTGCATTCCGTTTTTTATGATAGATTATTCCTCTACCTTAATGATTTCCTCACCCTTGTAATAGCCACAGGCCTTGCAAACACGGTGAGTGAGCTTAAAAGCACCGCACTTGGGGCACTTAACAAGACTCGGAAGGTTCAACTTCCATGTGCTTGAGCGTCTTTTATCTCTGCGCGCTTTAGATACTTTTCTCTTCGGTACTGCCATCTTCTTATACCTCCTTAGTCGTTAGCACAACGTGCTGTATATTATTATAATTATTTATTATTTTCTTCTTGTTGCATCTGCAAAAGTATTTTTTGCAGCGGCGCAAGGCGCGGGTCGATTTCTTTATGGTTGCAATTACAACTGCCCTCGTTTAAATCCTTGCCGCATTTCGAGCAAAGACCGAGACAGTCCTCCTTGCAAAGTATTTTTGACGGAAAGTCCAATTCAAGCAATTCAAGGAGCATTTCGTCTAAATTCAGGAACCCGTCCTCAATAACGACGTAATCGTCGAGCTTATCCTCGTCCTGACTTTCAAGCAATTTGGCGGGCGCTACGGTCTTATCCAATGAAAAGCCGAAGCTTCCCGGCACGTCGCAAAGACAGCGGGAGCAAGGCGCCACATATTCGATGTATGCCTCAATTGAAAGACGCATATAACCGGCAGAGTTGGTAATTTTACCGATTATTCTGAGAGGTGTGGAGAAGTGAACACCCCAAAGATTACTTGTGCGGTCCTCTGAGTAATCCTGTGGCTCAAGATTAAAATTCACATCGAGCGCACGACATTCACCTGCAAGCATAGCTCTTAAATCTAACTTCATAAATCCACCTGCCGATATTATATTTGAGAATAAAAGGACTAATTCTCAAAGTCGTACATATCATTATACACATTTTACGCTTAATTGTCAAGAGAAAAAAGGAATTTTTTGAATAAAAAATATATAAATGACCGCAAGACGACCTTCGTTTTTTGAAAAAACTTATTTTATTCTGTCCGCATTGAGCTTTTTCGAGGACCTTCTTTCCTCCGGAATGATTTCCTTCGCCCTTATAAGAGCAATCTTGGTAAGCAAAGGGCCTACTATTTCATATATCAATACCGAAAAGAGAATTATGTTTCTTATCAAACCGCCCTCAAAGCCGCCTAACGCCATAGCGCTCACCGACATGCCGAGAGCAACTCCCGCCTGAGGGAGAAGCGTAATGCCGAGGTATTTTACTATCGTAGGGTCGCATTTAACCATTTTTGAGCTTATGCCTGCGCCCACGATTTTTCCGAGAGAACGGAAGATTATGTAGACAAGACCTATTCCGATTACGGTAATGCTTCCAAATACGCTTAATTCAAGCTCCGAGCCGCTGATAACGAAGAAAAGCACGAAAAGCGGAGTAGTCCACCTGTCAACTCGGTCCATAAGCTCCTCTGAGGATTCACAAACGTTGCAAAAAACTGTTCCGAGCATCATACAGGTAAGAAGAGGGGAAGCGCTGAATATAAGAGAGGAATCAGGTACTGCTATTTTAATTTGCGTAAGAGCGACGGTCAGAATGACAAAGCAGACCGAAACGGAAAGACGCTTACTGCGCGAGTGGAAAAGCTTCTCTGTTTGCGAGAAAATATAGCCCATAACAACGCCCAATACTAAGGAAATGACGATTTCAAGCAAAGGATTTGCGACGATGGAAACGAGGTCGACGTGTCCGCTGTTGAGCGCCTTGGCAATGCCGAAGGAAACCGAGAAAACGACAAGACCGACAGCGTCGTCAAGAGCGACGATGGGGAGCAGAATATCCGTGAGCTTTCCCCTCGCCTTATATTGACGAATGACCATAAGAGTAGCGGCGGGCGCGGTAGCGGTAGCAATAGCGCCAAGAGTAATTGCGACACTCATAGGCAGCACACTCTCACCGAGAATACGGCTCAAGGAACACAGAGCTATATCCACGAGCAGAGTAGCCATAAGCGCTTGGAAAACGCCTATAACAGTCGCTTGCTTTCCCATTTTTTTAAGGTCGGAAACACGGAATTCGTTTCCTATTGAAAAGGCGATAAAGCCGAGCGCAACGTCCGAAATCAGCTTAAAGCGCTCTACGTATTCCATAGAAACAAAGCCAATTCCCTCGATACCGAGTGCGCCTAAGCAGTAAGGACCTATAAGAATACCCGCGATAAGATATCCCGTAACCGCGGGAAGCCCGAACGGTTTAATAACTCTTGTCATTAAAAGGCCGCTAAATAGCGCAAAAGCAATACTAAGTAAAATCTCCATTTTTTTATCCTCTTATGTCAAAAATTAAATTCGTACAAAAATTGATTTTAGCACCTTTGTAATAATTTGTCAATAGAAAAAAGCGTTAAATACACAAAAAAGTGTAAAAAACGCTTTTTTAAAAATTATTTTGGAAAATTACTTCTTTTCAGGCATAAACCAGCCGAAGTTTCCTTCGCCAAGATAGCCGCCCGAGAATTCGTCGACACTCCACATTCCCATACCGACGCTGGGTCTTACCTTTATAGGTCTTTCGCCGTCCCAGCCGACCGATTTCTTGTTTACGGTAAGCAGTATTCCGTCCTCGCATCTCTCGTGCTTCCACTTGCTGATTTCCTTTTCTGCGGCTTCGCCGAATAGCGAGAAGGTGTGTATTACCGTGTCCGCTATGAAATCAACCGCGTTTGCTCCGATATGCAATGCGGGATATAGGTGGAAAAGCTGGAATTCGGCAGTAAGAACGGTCCAACCGCCCTCGGTAACCTTGATATAGAGATTTTCGTCGTCCTGGGAAGCGCAGAATTTGTTTATTCCGTCACTGAGAGGTACCCATTCCGCCTTCGAGATATCTCCGTGTATCAGCTTGTAATGGGGGATATCGTCCTCGACGCCCGCATAGTATTCAAGAGGCAAAAGTCCCTGCTTTACACGGTTTTCGATTTCGGGGAATTCGGTTTTCAAGAGGTCCTCAAGAGCTTCTATTCTCTCGAGAATAATCTTCGGGAAGAATTTGAAGCCCGCCGCCTCGGAGTGATATCCAAGACGAGTGTCCTTCTCGCAGAGCGTAATCATCTTGCGGCTCGTTTCCATTTCCTTATATACGATTTCCTTCATCTCGGAAAGGAGCTGATTAGGATCGCCCTCGCATAAACCGAGATGCTCACGCTTCCTATAGAAGATAAGGATATTCAAGGCGCTTTCGCAAAGCACGTAGAGCGCGTCCGCTACGTTGCGGTGCTCCTCGGGAATTTCCGCATCCTTAAGTATCTCAAGAGCGCGCTCGTATTCCTGCTTCATCGTGCTTATAAGCGTTATCGCTTCGTCGGGCGTATGTCCTCCGTTAAGAGCGCACCACATTCTGTCGCCGTCCGCAAGGTCGAGGTGCCACGAGCGAGGGAGCGAGAAGTTACGGGGAATAAGACGGAGCTTCCAGCAGATACCGTCGTGCATAGGTCCGTAATAGCTGAAGCTGATATTGATAGGATAGTTTTTATATCCCTCCTCAAAATGCTTCCACGCCTCTGCCAGCTTGGGCGCGTTCGTTCTTCCGCAATACGCCGAAGCGAGCTTCAAAAGAAACGCATCCTTGTCGGAGAAGTCGTCGTAGAATGAAAGGTCGCCCGCCGCCTTGCTCATAATCGAAGGATAGTTTCCGAAATACCAGCATTCCATAACGCCCTCGACACCGCATTCTCTTGCGCCCTTGAATTTCTCAAAAACAAGACCGGGCGTAGGAATATACGGAATAGTAGAAAGCTCGTGAGACGAGCAAATCTGCATTTTAGCGTACAAATGCTTGTTGTGCTTTTTTGCTTCCTTTGCCGTATGGCAGAACATCTGAGAGGGACCGGGATAAGAGAGCCAATAGTCAATAGCAACTCTTTCTCTGCCTAATTGCTCGGCATAGCCAGCATCCTCGAAGTTCTGCATAAGCATAACGTCGTCGGGAGATGCCTCTATATAGTCGGAGATGTCCTTATAGTCCCAACTTCTATGACCGTATGTCCAGCTTATAAACTCTGCCTTGCTTCCGCTCTGACGGATACCCTCCTTAAGACAGTCAATCGTTTGTCCGAGAGAAGCGCCTCTCGTTTTATGACCGCAGTAGGGACAGGTATGTACTACGCCATTAGCTCCGCAGGAGGTAGCTCTTTCACCTGCCGTAATAGAAATGTATCCCGCAATTTTGGGAGCCATTTCGCAGAGCTTTTTCGTCGCGTCTATACAATATTTTTTGCCAAGCTCGGTGTGAGTACATACCGAGACAGCGAAGGAGGGAGCGCTCGGACCGCCGCCTATAAGGGCTCTGTATTTTTCTCTTAGCTCACCCGGCTTTGGCGGAGCCGGCTCGATTGCGAATACGTAAACACCGATTCCGTATTTTTCGCATTTGTCGCAAACCCTGTTAAGTTTTGCGATTCTCTTTTCATAACCCACGCCCGATTCGGTAATAACCTCGGAGGGAATTATATCCCAGAATCTCGTATAAATCCAAATTCCGTTTGAGCCGTCGTGCGCTAAACGGTTAAGATATTCCTCGGGATAGTAATCTATATCGTCGCTAAGCTCGTCGCCATTTTGCGGGGGACGGTTCGTCGGGCTGAAAAAGCCCCTCGTAATTCTTTTCTTTATGTAGGGGATTTTGTGTGTAACGCCTACCTTGAGAAAGGCGCCTTCACTTGCTTTTATTTCATCTTCAAGCAAATAAATTCCCCTTCTGATACCCTCGGTATCGTTGGCGGAGATTACAATTTCATCTTCCTTGACCTCGAGCGTGTATTCCTCGAAGCAGCTCGTTTCTTGTTGCTTGATTAATACGGGGAATTTCTTTCCGCCTATCTTATAAAGAGACGTAAAAAATTCAAAATCTGCATAGGCAGTTTCAAGAAGTCCCTTTTTATCGTTAAATTCCTTGACTAAATATAGGCCGTCTACCGAAACCTCATCATTTTCAATTTTCCGTTTACCGAAATTCTTAGGCGGATTTTCGTGATACGGCTTTTTAAGGTCCTCGACGAAGGGCAGTTCGCTCGGTTGATCCTTAAGTAAATAGAAGTCGGGCGAGAATGATCTTTTCATATGTTCCTCTCCTTTAACAAAACCTCATTTTGTAGTCATATACATTATAATTTAAAGCGGTGGGAAAGTCAACCAAAAATACGAAAAAGAGAAACTTTTTATTTGATAGCTATTACCTATCACTTTCCAAAAATTTTCTCGGACGGATTTAGCGAAAGGTGAAGAGAGAAGAGTGAAAAAAGCAAAAACCATAGCTTCAGCTAATTGCTTTGATTATATCAAACAAAGTCAAAAAAATGGTTATGTTTAGGTGAGAGGTGGAATGAATTTGTGCATATCTCACAATCATTTAAATTAAATGTAAAAAATTGTTTTTACTATTGACTTTTCAAATGATTTCAATGTATCATATAGTTGAACGGCATCGCCGCCGATAAAAAAGGAGGTATTAGTTATGAAAACAACCCGAATAGTATTTAACAGCTTAGCAAAACGTACAATCCCACTCCTCTTTCGCAGAAATGGCGTATAGTTAATTCTATACGCTACGACATTGTGAATATTATTTTTCATTAAACTTTTTGAGAGGAGCATAAAATGATAAAAAAACATAAAATTCTTGTTGCCATAATAATAGCAATAATTATGACATTAACTTCTATATGTCTTCCCGTCATTGCGGAAGAACAATTAATATCCTTGTCGCAAAATGTATCATCTGAAGGTGATTTAAAACTTATAACGGTTGACGAAAAAATTGCATCTGTTTTACAAAATTCCGAAATAGTGGAGCTGCGAGAGGAGAATGTTAAGCATTTTGCTTTGGAAAACGGAAAATATCAAGCTGTAGTATACGCCGAAGCTGTTCATCGAAAAGATGAATACGGAATATGGCAGGATATAGATAATCGTTTGTATATAAAGAACAAAAACGGAGTTCCCGTATATGGAACAGAAGATGGGCGAATAAGCTTTGCGAACGTTCTGAACGACATAACTGCACATCCACCTTTTTTCTCACCTTCAGCTCAAGCTCCTTCGGATATATCACAATTATATGTAATGTCACTTAGCGAAAATGGTTATTCGATTGAGGTTTCGCTTGTGTCAAATATAGTCACCCAATCTGTGGCAAACGTGTCAAACCACAATTCAATGGATCTATTACAATTACAAACCGAAGCTATAGATAATAAAACATCACTTATATACTCAAATGTATGGCAAAATACTGATTTGGAGTATTTACTTGTGTCAAATGATATAAAAGAGAATATTATAGTAAAAGCTCCATGTGAGGAATACAGCTACTCTTTTATTCTTACATTTGACGGACTTATACCGGAATTAAATGCGGCCGGTGTAATTATGTTAAAAGATGTAATAACGGAAGAAACAATGTATTATATGCCTGCTCCGTATATGTACGATGCAAAAGGTAAAACATCCTATGCGGTAGATTATTCTCTTGTTGGAACTGAAGACGGAAATTACATTCTTACTGTTACAGCAGATACCAAATGGATAAACGACCACGAGAGAACTTTTCCTGTAATAATAGATCCTACCATTAAGACAACCTCGTTGGTTTACGATACACATATTTGTTCAACTGTTCCAAATGCGAATTATGGGTTTGACGAGGATATTCTTATAAGTTCTATGCAGACGGCATTTATCTCTATTAATATGCCTACTCTTCCGACTAATGCAGAAATTCTTTATGCAGGTCTTTGTGTGCATTATTATTTAGTTGGAAGTGGAGAGTATGCCAATTTAAATGTAAAAAGAGTATTGCAACCATGGACAGAAGGGAATTTGACATATAGTACGTTTTCAAACAGTATGGTTTCAGCTCTGACAGCATCCCAGATAACTGTGCATAAAGCTAACGGATTGAGCGATAGCGAACTGGGAATAGCGTCGATTGACCTTACGGGAATCGCAATAGATTGGTATGAAGGTGCTTCTAACTATGGAGTAGCAATCTCATACAGCAGTGGAAATGCATATCCCTTTGTACTGAAAAGTTATGAATCCGGCGCTACTGTAAGACCGTATTACATAATTACTTACAGTACAACAAATTACGGGGTAATTCCAAATGTCGTAAATTTAAATGTTTTTTATGACAATGCTTATCTTAGCAGATATTCCAGTGCAGCATCAAGAATTAAAAACCAACTGCAAGTACTTCAGGAATTGTATTATAATGAATTTGACATTCTAATTAATTACTCATACCCGCAAAAATACAATTCATATGCAGATGTTAGTTGTTCAACTAATCCAAATAATAGTTGTTCCCATGTTACAGACACATATTGTCATGATTCGACAATATATGTGTCTGGCGCAGTAGAACTTGAAAATTATCATCATAAAAATATAATCAACATTATTGCAAGAATGAATTTCCCTAAAATTGAATCTGGATTAAAAATGACATATATAGGCCATTTAACTTGTAGCGTATATAGAAATTCCGCTGGTGGATTTATAAGTCATGCTAATGGCGATACTCTAGGATTGACTTTTAGAGAGATTGGCGTGTGTAATGTTATGAATTTCAATAGTGCTAATGATGAAACAAAAACAATGGTTCACGAGTTTGGTCATTTATATGATGCTCCCGACCACTATGGTATAGGTTCAGTCCCTACTACACAAGAGAAAATAGATATTACGGGTGATAATAGATTTAGTGAATATTGTATATACGGTGAGGAAAAAAGCAACTCTGATGTAGTAGAAAATTTAATTATATGTAATGGTTGCAAAGCTATAATTACTGCAAATCGAAACAGATTTAATCATTAAAAAGGAGAATTATATGAAATCCGATGCAATATTTATTTCAATAATAATTATTTTGGTGCTTTCCACTCTCGTTTCATGTAACAGCACTAAAAATGAAATTGTTTTGTCTGAAGATGATATTAAAACGACGACTTCAACTCAAGAACAAATAGCTATACCAAATATCGATGTAGAAATTTTGACAATGTCGTCGTACGACGAATATTTAAATTTTATAAATTCTACCGAATTGCCAGATAATTTCGTTTATTTTGATTATATAGATCAAATTGGTGATTTTCGGTCGCTGGTAATATTAGCAGACCACAAACGCGGGGATTATAGTCGTTATATGTATTTCTTTGCAGATGAAAAATATCATATTGCTTTGAGAATTGATCATGACGAAAACATTGAGGATGTAGTGGCTAAATGTAAAGATTATGGCTTTACTTTAACCTCAGATATTAATAGCTCTGACATGCGTACTATAAAAGCCGATAAAAAACAAATGTTTTTCGAGAACGATATTTTGTATACTTATATTGACAATAGACTTTCATCTATACGATGGCAATCCGAAGAAATACTGTACACTGTAAGCGGGGATTCGTTTATTGAATATTTGCATAATTCGTATGAAGCAGGAAGCTTGTTGTCAATACAAACAGCCAAAGAGTTTATAGGCGAATTGACACAAGAAATGAACTCTGCGAAGAAATGATACAACAAACCAACACAAATACCCAATGGCGTACCTGCTCTATCGCAGGTACGCCATTGGGTGCATTTTTTTGTTTTGGTATGTGTTGACAAAAAGATGCCAAAAGTAAATGTTATTAATCTTCCGTGCTTATAAAGTTATCAATAGCTTTTGTAGTCTTTTTAAAAAGTTTATTAATAAATCTCAAAAATTTATTTGAAGTAGGATATATCCACATTTTTAGTGAAACAAATGCAATTGCATAGAATATATATGCAAAGTTGTCCAAAACTACACGATATAAAGATGGTGATTCAAAGAGTTCAAACAACAAATCTTGAAAATCATTATCATATTCACTTCCGAAAACCATCTGATAATAATCACTGGAAAATCCTTCATGGAGCGAAACTAAACAGAGAATACAATATACGACGAAAACAACAAGAAATATTTTATTAAACAAATCCTTTTTGCTTTTTAATTTCTCGAAATTATGCGATATATCAATGAGTATAAATATAGCCAAAATAGCCCAAATCAAAAAAGAAGAAAGGTCAAAAGCGACAGTCTTAAAGATCACTGCTTTGACAGGATGAGCAAAATTAATTCTAAAAAACGAGAACAAAAACCAAAGTGCAAATACTCCCATAGCTAATAATGTGATATTCTTTTTGTTTTTAATTAAAGATATCACAAGGGTAATAAGTATAACTAATTCAATAATTTCTGACATTCCCATTTTAAAAGCAGCGCCTGTTATTGAAAAAGCCAAGAAGAATATTAGTCTGAAAGCTATTAAAGATGCAAAACAAATAATAGTAAAAATCGGTCTTTTTTGTTGATTTTCCATTTTTATTTCCTCCAAAAGTATAAAATTAAAAGGTTTGCACAATCTAAGTCACTTACACTGAAAAAAGTAACATTATATTGTTTACGTAAATTATAACCTATTTTAGATTAAAAGTCAATACCCTGAAACAGATTATTTTATAATATTTTTGAGAATAATATTCAGGGGGGAGTTATGTATCGTAGATTGAGGGATTTAAGAGAAGATAAGGATATGAACCAGACACAACTTGCAAAAATGCTCGGGATGTCGCAAACGGGATATTCAAAGTATGAAACGGGAGAGAATGACGTTCCTACTGCAATTCTTATAAAATTAGCAAGATTTTATGATACGAGTATAGATTATTTGCTTGGAGAAACGGATAATCCGAAAAGATATAAATGATATACAAAGCTAAAAGCACCCGAAAGGGTGCTTTTTCGGAATCTCGCCTTTGGCGAGAATTCGCACAAATATAAAAACTTCCTTTCGGTTGGGTTAAACACCATTATACCGAAAGGAAGCCATAAGTCCAGATAAATATTTGAAAATTATTTGTTATCAATTTTCTTTTCAATCGTGATACAAGACGAGGTCAGCATTCTTTGTATTCTGCCGCAGAGATTGCGGTAAGTTTTGAATGTTTCTTCGTCAATCACCTTTGTATTATAGAGTAATTTGAGCCAACTTTCTGTTTCGGCACACTCTTTACGCGCGATCTTAAACTTGGAAAGCATATCAGCAAGGCTTTGAGGATACTGCGCCTCGGTGATGTTAGCAAACACGCTCGACGAGGATTTGCGGAGCTGAAAAATGGTGTTGGCGTTTCCGCTAATGGATTTGCAGAGCAGATCACACTTTGTTGCAAGTTCTTCTGAGTATTCAAGCAATAAATTTTTAGCCATAGTTCGCTCCTTTCGCGTCCTCGCATCCTAATCACGCCAAAGGCGTGGATGAAATCCGCCGAAGAGGCGGTATGTCATCAGCCCGTAAGGGCTGTATGGAATCATCCCGAAGGGATGTATGTTATCAAGCCGACGAACTATGCACGCTTGCGCGTGATGCCATGCGCGACTTCGTCGCAATTACATACAACGCGCAAGCGCGTTGATTACATACCAAGCCTCCTTCGTCGGCTTGGATAAAAAATTAAGCAACCCGATTGGGTTGCTTAATTTTTTGGAGGCGCCACCCGGAATCGGACCGGGGAATAAAGGTTTTGCAGACCTCTGCCTTACCGCTTGGCTATGGCGCCGTAGTATTAAATAACGGACACTTTAAGTGTCCGTTACGCTGGAGCGGATTACGGGGCTCGAACCCGCCACCTCGACCTTGGCAAGGTCGCGCTCTACCAAATGAGCTAAATCCGCATTTGCAGCGACTCGCCGTCGCTGGTGCCTCCGGTCGGAATTGAACCAACGACACGAGGATTTTCAGTCCTCTGCTCTACCAACTGAGCTACAGAGGCATGTAATGGCGACCCGGATGGGGCTCGAACCCACGACCTCTAGCGTGACAGGCTAGCGCTCTAACCAGCTGAGCTACCAGGCCATTACATAAAATCAAGCAATTGCCATAATCGCTTGAACCGTGAAAGGATCACGATGGTGGGAACAATAGGGCTCGAACCTATGACCCTCTGCTTGTAAGGCAGATGCTCTCCCAACTGAGCTATGCTCCCATTCGCTTGTCATCTCTTCGCGACAACGTTGATATTATATCACACTCATTCGTTCTTGTCAAGAGGTTTTTGAAAACTTTTTTGGGATTTTTTCAACTTTTTTTGATCGAATGTTGTCCGTTCCTGACGACTTGTATATGTTACCACACATTCCCTTTTTTGTCAATAGT
>JAZNBK010000001.1:0-6957 GCA_045587025.1 Eubacteriales bacterium | reverse complement strand
TAGCATTGATAGTGTAGAACTTGATGCCGTTCTTAGCGATATAGGTGTTAACCGAAGCGGGAAGATGAGCGTCAAGCTCCTCTACAGTCCAAGGGCAGTCAAGAAGGAAGGTTCCGCCGGGCTTAACGTCGGAGATCATATCGTACTTGTTAAGATATGCATTGTTGTGGCAAGCAACGAAGTCAGCCTTATTGATATAGTAAGAGGACTTGATGGGCGAATCACCGAAACGAAGGTGGGAAATGGTGATACCGGAGGTCTTCTTGGAGTCATACTGGAAGTATGCCTGAATGAACTTGTCGGTGTGGTCACCGATAATCTTGATGGAGTTTTTGTTAGCACCAACGGTACCGTCGCCGCCAAGACCCCAGAACTTGCACTGGATCATATCGGTGGGAGCGGTGTCGGGAGCAATCTCCTCCTTGAGGGAGTGGCCGGTGAGATCGTCTACGATACCAACGGTGAAGTGGGTCTTCTGCTCGCCTGCCATATTTGCGTATACTGCGAAGATGGAAGCGGGAGTGGTATCCTTAGAGCCAAGACCGTATCTGCCGCCGAGAACCTTTACGCCGCATCTGCCAACCTCGTTGAGAGCTGCAATAACGTCAAGGTAAAGGGGCTCGCCAAGAGAGCCGGGCTCCTTGGTTCTGTCAAGGATAGCAAGTGTCTTTACGGTTTCGGGAATTGCCGCAGCAAACTTCTCTGCAACGAAGGGTCTGTAAAGTCTTACCTTAACAAGACCACCCTTCTCGCCCTTAGCAAGGAGGTAGTCGATAACTTCCTCTGCGGTGTCGCAAACCGAGCCCATAGCGATGATAACGCGGTCAGCATCGGGAGCACCGTAGTAGTTGAAGAGCTTGTAGTTTGTATCGAGCTTAGCGTTAACCTTGTCCATGTACTCCTCAACGATTGCGGGAAGAGCGTCATAGTAGGGGTTGCAAGCCTCTCTGTGCTGGAAGAAGATGTCACCGTTCTCAGCAGAGCCGCGAAGTACGGGAGCTTCGGGATTGAGAGAACGAGCGCGGAATGCCGCGATAGCATCCTTATCAACCATCTCGTTAAGATCCTCGTAGTCCCAAGTAGCGACCTTGGATATCTCGTGAGAGGTACGGAAGCCGTCGAAGAAGTTAAGGAAGGGAACTCTTCCCTTAATAGTAGCAAGGTGTGCAACAGCGCCAAGGTCCATAACCTCCTGCGCGTTGGACTCTGCGAGCATTGCGAAGCCTGTCTGACGGCATGCGTAAACGTCGGAGTGGTCTCCGAAGATGTTAAGCGCGTGGGAAGCTACGCAACGAGCCGAAACGTGAATTACGCAAGGAAGAAGCTCACCTGCGATCTTGTACATATTGGGGATCATCAAAAGAAGACCCTGGGAAGCTGTGTAGGTGGTTGTAAGAGCGCCTGCCGCGAGAGAGCCGTGAACAGTACCTGCCGCGCCTGCCTCGGACTGCATCTCCATAACCTTAACCTTTTCGCCCATGATGTTCTTGAGTCCTGTTGCGGACCAAGAGTCGGTAAGCTCTGCCATTACGGAAGAGGGTGTAATGGGGTAGATAGCCGCAACCTCGGTGAACGCGTAAGATACGTGCGCCGCGGCTGTGTTACCGTCCATGGAAACTTTTTTTCTCTGAATTGCCATGTTTTTTTCCTCCTGAAAAGTATATTTGAATATTTTTATACCCTATTCATCAATTTTATATTATATCACACAAAAATTAAATTGTAAAGACTTATTTTAAATTTTTTGTTAAAATCAAAACAATAGCCGAAAATTCATTTTTTACTCCGATGCCGCGTGCGACTTACGGTAAGCGCGGGGCGAGCGCCCCGTTTTTTTGCTGAATACGCGCGAGAAATAGAACTCGTATTTGCAGTCCTTTTTCAGGTAGCGGGTAATGTAGGCGCAGATGACCTCCGGCAGGCTATCGGCGATAGCGTGATAGTTGGCACCCTTTTCGGTAATGACGCGGTAGATCATCTCCATAAGCTGAAGCACCGCACCGTGGCTGTCGTGGACGAAGTTCACGGGCGTCACAAACCACGTCTATACGCTTGAGGAATTTGACAAAGCCAACCGCGATATGGAAAACCATAGGCAAGGGCGCGGTCACGTGTGATTGACCGTACTAAATCCGATCGAAACAAAAATCGGGGCTGAACCGTTACGGTTCAGCCCTTTATTTGGTTTTTTATTGTTCACGTGTGTTTGAGGAAAATCATAAATCGCAGATAGCGTGACGATCGTATCCCTCTCGTGCCGTGGCGTCGGCTTTGAGTTTATATAATCGAAACAGTATCGTCAATATCACGGTACGTGCTATGAAAAGCCGCGGGCTCTGCATCGTCTGCGGCATAACCAAGCGGAAGCATTGCCGTAACACGGACGTTTTCGGGCAGCAAAAGCGCTTCTTCCACCGCATCCGCGGCGAACGCTCCCACCCAGCATGAGCCGATTCCCTGCTCCCACGCTTCAAGCATCATGTGCGTGCATACAATAGCGGCGTCGGTCTCGCCCGAGCTGTACCCCGGCATACGGCGGTTTTTCCAATCGCGTTCCTTATCGTAGCCGATAACAAGTATCACAGGCGCGTCAAAGGTATAGCGGCAGACCTCGGCGAGCTTACGCCGATTTTCTTCGCTCTTTACAACGTATATCTTCTGCGGCTGATTGTTGCAGGCGGTTGGAGCAACACGCCCCGCCTCAATAATCGCATTTAATTTCGCATCCTCAATTATATCGTTTTTGAATTTTCGCACAGAATAGCGTGCTTTTGCAAGTTCGAGAAATTTCATTATTAAAATCATCCTTTCTTTAGGCGAGAGGGAGTCGAACCCGCCCTAAAGCCTGAATTTTCGGCGCTTTATGGCACTTGTCTCACTTGCAAAGTTTAGGCAAGAGAGAAACTTTTCCGATTCTTCTCTGCTCTTAAATATAACGACCGTTCTGCCGGATTTATATTTGTCGATCAGCGCGTATATGGCGGGCAAATTTTTGTCACCAAATTCCTCAATCTCTTTTTTTAATTTGGGGTCAAGCTCGGTATCGATCCACGGCATATCGTAGCACTCTTTTCCAAGCCGTGAGATTGCGCCATCAAGGCAAACCTCGACAGGCAAATCAAAAAGAAAAACCGTGTCGCACGCTGAAATCCGGCTTTCTATAGTTCGGCTATAATTTCCGTCTATTATCCAAGAATCAAGCGCAAGTATCTCAGCGAGGCGCGCGTCGTATTCTTCTCTTGAAATATGCGTTCTGTCGGGCTTGTGCCAAATGGCGTCAAGATAAAATAGCGGCAACCCGATTTTATCTCTGAGCTTCTCCGCGAAGGTGGTTTTTCCCGCTCCGGGGCAACCGATTACTATAATTTTCTTCATTTTGATTCATCCCACCTACCAACTCATACAACTTCGCCGTCATTTCCACCCATACGGAACGGAAATGGCTTTTGATTGCATTGCGAACCCACCTCACATGCACCGCGCTGCGCAATAAAACGGCACTTTTCCTCTGTTCAGTATCAATGTATTTGAACAGAATATCGCACTTGCGCATTTTAATGCGTTCCTCATTTCCGATCAACCGATAGCTTATTATACCATAAAATTCATTTAATTGCAAGATTACTGAACAAAATACTGCCTTTTCTTTGCGGCGGTTCAAATATTTAACCGTGAAAGTTATCTTCACTATTGGTGGAGAGAATTGCCGACCACTTATTTTATGTTATGGCGATGACAAGGTCGCAAACTGATGTATATGCAAAAAAATCCGCCTTTTTACGATGACCACATCGATTTTGGGGCGGATTTTTTGACCACATATTTGACCACTTCCACGGTTGGAGCATATGGAGACAAGAGCATCGGACGGAGCAGAGAGCACGGTTTTTCGGACTAAAAAGCATCAAAAAGAGCCGAAATCACCCGAAAAACGTTACCCCTATGGTTGGGGTGGTAGAGGCCGCAAGTTCAAGTCTTGTCACTCAGACCATATCGAGTGTTCATAACGAAAGTGATGAACACTCGATATTTTTTGCCTATATTTGTTTGGAGCAGAAATTCTGCTCTTTTTTGTTATGCCGTGGTGGGCAGATAATTCACCGCTACGCCCTGTCTGCTCTCAAGAGTTACCTTGCGCTTTCTGTGCCATTCGGGAATTTGCAGACAGCCAACAAAGCGATAATGGATGACCACGCGCTGTGTACGATTCTTTCCGGTTCCCTCAATTTGAAAAACTTCGATCTTCTCGATCAGTTCACGAAGGATTACAGGGGTCAGCGTTTTCATTTCCATAAAGCTCCGCACTGCCTTGACAAAGTTCTCCTTTGTTTGTCGCTTCTCTGCAAGACTATCGAGTTTTGCACGAAAGGCAGTGATGTTTTTCTTGGTTTCCTCCATCTCCACCTCATACTTGTGAGAGAGCTTCATAAACCATTCGTCCGAGACCTTACCGTTTACGTTGTCCTCGTAGATCTTTTCGTATAAGCGTTCGATCTCTTTGACTCTCGCTCTTGCCGTGGCAAGCTGAGATTCGGTCAGCTTTTGCTCGGTGGCAATATCCTTGTTGGTCTTGCTTTCAAGCATCTCGACAAACTCATCCTCTTCCTCGTCAAGAAACTTGGCGATAGTTTGCAGCTCCGCGATCACTACCTGCTCTATCGAATCGGCGCGGATATAGTGCGTGGACGGACACGTGCCTCGGTTGGCTCTGTAATTGGAGCAGTTGAAATACTGAATCGCCGTGTTGGGATGATTGACGTTGAACCACAAGGGGCTGCCGCAATCGGCACAATAGAGCAAGCCGCAAAACATATTCTTCTCGCCGTTCTCCTTTTTCGGAGCGCGGCGTTTTGTTTTTGCTACAAGCTTCTGCACCATTTCAAAGGTCTCTCGGTCAATGATCGGCTCGTGAACGTCCTTGAATATCGCCCAATTCTCCACGGGGTTATCAATTCGTGTCTTATTGCGGAAGGACTTTGAGTAAGTCTTAAAGTTGATAATATCCCCGCAATACTCTTGCTGGGCGAGCATCTTGGCAATCGTGGTCTTGCACCATTTGTATGGGTTCGGCTGTGTTTTCTTGCCTCCTCGTCCAAGTCCCTTGCTTTGCCAATAAGCCATCGGTATTAAAACCTCGCTTTCCTGCAACAACCGGGCAATCGTTTCATTACCCTTGCCTTCAATGCACCACTGAAAAATCTGTCGTACAACCTTCGCCGCTTCCTCGTCTATGATCCATCTTTTTTTATTCTCGGGAGACTTCATATATCCGTATGGCGGAGGTGACAGCGGCTCGCCCGCATTACCTCTGAGGCGGTGCGAGCTTCTCACCTTACGGCTGATATCCTTTGCGTACATCTCGTTCATTACGTTGCGGAACGCGCTGAAATCGTCCTCTCCGTTCTCGCTATCAATACAGTCGTTGATGGCAATAAAGCGGATGTTGTGCTCGGGAAAATAATAATCTGTGTACTGACCTACCTCAAGGTAATTTCTTCCGAAACGAGATGAATCCTTAACGATGATGGTTGAGATATATCCCATTTCCATATCCTCAAGCATCTGCTGAAAGCCGGGACGGTTGAAGTTTGTTCCCGTATATCCGTCGTCAACATAGAACTTGGTGTTGGTGAAGCCGTGTTCCTTGGCATACTTGGAAAGTAGCTTCTTCTGATTGGCTATCGAGTTGCTCTCACCCTCTGCTCCGTCGTCACGGGACAGACGGCAATATAGCGCGGTAATTCCCATTGATTCGTTATTCTGTTTGGTTTTGGTCTGCATATTCCTCCTCTCCGGCAGAGTCCAAAACATATTCTGCCACTATTTTATCACTGTCGGGAGTAACTTGCAAATGTGCCGCAGACTTTTCGATAATTCTTGCAAACTTTTCTTGGGGCATCGTTACCTTTTCATCATTGATAGACTGAAAGCGCGGTTCGACGATATAGGTGACGTTATTGAAGTTATACTCTCTTGTGCCTCCAAGTACATTTGACAAGAGCCCGCTGATCCAACCGTATTTCTTTTTACCTCGCATCGCGGTTCTCCTTTCTGCGCAACTGCTCCAAGCGTCGCTTGTGAAGCAAACTCTTGATATCAGCGACAATATCCTTCGGGAGCATATTGCGTGGATAATATTGCTTGATATCGTCCATATAGATAACAATGCGCTCTCTTTGATTGGCTTTCTCTTCGCTCATAATCTCACGTATGGCATCCTCACCGAGCGCGCCTTCATCTGCAAGTTTTCTCATACGGACGGTCTGCGAATAGGATGGCGTAAGATCATCCATATCGCAGATCTCATAGATAAGCCTTTGAGTGAGGTGGTGAAGTTTGGAAAGCTCCACCGCAGGGGTGAGTGCGATTCTGCCCTCATCTACCATTTGAAGTAGCTCGGGGATGAGCCGCGTGAGGCTGATATATCTCTGCACTTGGGATTTGCTTTCGTCGCTCTCGGCGGCGATCTTTTCCACCGAGGTCAACCTCTGCCCAAGTTGGGCAGAAGTCAGATCGGTGCGCTCACCTTGGCGCTTGATGGCATCGAGCTTCATTTTGTAAGCGAAGGCTTTCTCGGATGGGAGAATATGATCGCGATGAAGATTGGCATCCACCATAGCGACGATGGCTTCCTCGTCGGTCATCTCGCAGACGGTGGACGGGATTTCGGTCATTCCGAGCCTTTGGTATGCTCTGAATCGGCGGTGTCCCGAGATGATCTCATAACCGCCCTCATCTCTCGGACGGACAATAATGGGAGAAAGCAATCCGCTTTTACCTATGCTTTCGCACAGCGCGTCCATCTCTGCGTTGTCCTCCACCTTGTAAGGATGATCCTTGAATGGGTGCAACTCGGAAAGAGGAATATTTCTGTCAGTGCCTTTGATCAATAGCTTTCACCCCCTACCACGCTCTGCTTTGCCTTCCACTCTGCAAGAATGGAAAACATTTCTGCTT